>OMOE01000117.1:11545-41588 GCA_900290365.1 Syntrophobacter sp. SbD1
CCTGGCGGGGGGCAAAATCAGGCGCGTGCCATCCTCACAGGGGCACTCGTCGGAGCCCAAACCGGCTTTTCGGGCATCCCCCAACGCTTCCTCGGCGGGCTCGAAGAAGCGACTGCACTCAGCAAACTGGCCGTGGACATAGCTTCAAAGGTCGGAAGTCCCTGAGCCGGACTAACACATTATGATTGCCGGATATGCGTGGAAGATAGCGGAATAGGCTTCGATGAGATTTACCGGGACCGCATATTTGCAACTTTTCGGCGCCTCAATGGGCGTTTGACGTCGGGCCCAATGCCGTTAACTTAAGCCGGACTTAAGCTCAGCGCGGCATAGAAGCGAGCAAGATCTTCGTGTTCTCCTGCTCCTTCGTGGGACTGGCGTGGGAGGCCCGCCAAGGTAACGAAGAACACGAAGGTGCCACGAAGATCCACGAAGAAAACCAATTTAGATAAGCACCTTTGTGGCCTTTCGAACCTAAAACTAGTATTGGTAGGACACGAAGAAGACAAAGCACACGAAGATATTTCTCTAACAAGATCCCTGGCAATGATTTTCCTTCGTGGTCTCAAGATCGACCGTGGCCCCTCGAATAAATCGCCCGGCTGCCGGGGGAGTTGTCGATAGCCTCAGTGGTTGATCGGGTGCGAGCCCGAATTCCGTTCTCCCTCCGCCGTTAAGCATTTAGGACCAATTCGCCAACGGTTTCAGCTACTCGTAGAAAACTCCGAATTTGTTACCCATTCGAACCGCCGGATTTATACGCTTGCATGCATTTAGGACCGAATTCGCAATGACTTCAGGTACTCTCAGAGAATGGCGGGATTGGGCGCCATCGGAATTTTGCCTTTCATGACCGCTGTTCGGCGCCCCTTGTCCGCTGCCCCCTGCTCACCGGCCTTCGAGGTATTGGATCACGGGTCAGCGGCGCCTCAATCCTCACCCCTCACTGCTCACGGGTCAAAAACCAATGCGACCTGTTTTTTGCCCTTTTGTCGCTTGTTCATTCCTAATTCCTCATTCCTAATTTTTAATTGCCTTTCTTGCCGCTTCTGGTTGCCGTTTCTCGTTGCCGTTTTGCAGAGCAAAATATCTCAATGTAAAATGTGGGCTCTTGGGATTTGACGCTTTCGTTTTTACTGTTCACTGCTAACTGCTCACTGCGAAGCCGATTTGGTCTTTGCTGCTCACTGCTCACTGCTCACTGCGAAGCTGTTCATTCCTAATTCCTAATTGCCTGTTATTGAGCGTATAAAATCGAAAATAATCAATTAAATCATCTTGATGCGAAACCAGACATCCAAAAGTACCTTGTATTTTCAGCGACTACAGCGGGATTATGAGAAAATTAGCTCTTCTTTTTCGCTGATCGCCCTCAATTGTTTCCAATAACTTGCAGGAGATTTTGAACCATGACAGATGAATCGCAGCACGTTCAACGTGGCCGCCCATTCAAGAAGGGACAATCTGGTAACCCCAAGGGCAGGCCCAAAGGAAGCCGGAACCGGACCACTCTGATTGCGCAGGCCGTCCTTGACGTGCAGGCCGAAGCGCTGGTCAAAGCAGCGGTGGAACTGGCCCTGAAAGGCAATCCGGCCTGTCTCAAGATTTGCCTCGAAAGGTTGCTTCCATTGAAAAAAGACGCTCCAATCGACTTCAGACTGCCTGAAATGGGCTCTTCAGCCGATATTCCAAAGCTCTTTGCCTCTGTTAGGACAACGCTTGACGAAGGAGGAATCACACCTTCCGAGGCCAGGACCCTGATCGATATGACCGGGGTTTTCCACAAATTGATAGAATCGGTGGAATTTGAACACCGCCTCAGTGCGCTGGAAGAAACTCAAAATCGAAGATAGGCAAATGACGAAATCAAGCGAGAAACGGCTTAAAGCACTGCAGCATTCCCGGGAGCGGACTGCGCCCTTCGATTTTGCCCTGGCGCTGCGGGAATCGCGCCTGCGTTCGGCCGCGGGTGATCCGATCCCTCAAACCCCGATCACTGACGAAATGATGGCCGACCCGGTGAACGGTGAATTCTGGCGCCGCATGTTCGAGGCCAGAGAGCGAGTGCGCTTGGGGAGGCAGTAGGAGCGTATCCGGGAACAATTGCTGATAAACTATGAATTGAAGGGCCGAGGAATTTAGCATTTTTCTCATTCCTCACTCTTTATTATTCATAAGGATCTCTGAAAACCGAATAGGTGGGCCTTTTGCAAATGCCGCCGGAAGAAAAAAAGGGACCCAGCCCGAAGACTGAATCCCTGATCATTTCGTTTGAGTGCCGAAGCGGGGATTTGCTTTATGAATTGAAATTGCCCAGTTTTTCGGTCTTGAGTGCACCACTCTTCGTTACCGGACATTACTGAGTACCACCGAACGTCGTTTAAGCTGCCATTCCCATCTGTATTTTCTTCGAGGTAATTTCAGAAACTCACGTTGCGGGAAATGGATGGGGAGTGATTCGCCCTCACCTTTCCATTTTACAGCCGGAGAAATTTCTAGCATCCCTTCGTCCGTGAATAATCGAAAAACGGCAAATCTTTCTCATAGGGGGCCACCACCTCACGGCCTATCACCCTCTCATGTCCGAATTGATGCGCTCGACCTGTGATTGCCATTGTATCCACTTGCCCCCTAACCCCCGACTGCCCCCCTACCCTTTTCGTGGCTAAATTTTCGCGGAGGCGGTTGCCGTCATGAAGGCGGTGCCATTCCCAAGGCACCAGATTTCCCTTCGCGCCAGTAAGGAAAATAGAAGTGGCCGGTTGTCTTCCCAATATCCTTTCAGAATGAAACTTCCATCTTTCGACAGGCCACCACAATGTTGCTTTCCAATTCGGGACTCACGGTAACCGGAAACGGCCAGGATGGGTCATTTTATTCTCCGTCTCCGAATGATAGTTATATTATGATGACTTCAAAGGGTTTTGGCATCGATGCTCAAGGATTTCGGTAATCGTTTGAAGGAACCCCCTCATGAAATGCTCAATTTGCGGCACTGACGCTGATTCGGTTGATACCGCCATCGAAGAGGGATGGACACCGTATTTTTTCGATGGCCAGGTGGAACAGGGACCAGCCTGTGCAGATTGTTCAGGAAAATACTTGGTGGGTTCAGGCGGTGAGATGCAAGTAAGACCGAAGTTTCGTTCCATGGTCTGCCGGAGAGAAGCGAAGCACATTTTCGAGGATTTGGTTTTCAACCAGAACTGAGAACATTGTTTAACGCCAGTAGGGAAGATTCGTGTGGCCGGTTAGTCTTCCCATAGTCGTGCTGATTTAAGCGGGCATCTTCCACGTGACCTCCGAATATTTTAAAGTAAATTAAGATAAAAGGCGCTCCTCGCAATTCTGTCAATATGCTCGCGCTTTTGAGATTAAATTCAACGCCTGGAAAGGCGTTCGGCATGATTTGGGTCTCAAGTTGAGGCGTTGCTTTCAACCAAAAGGAGAGTAATTATGAAACGAAAAGTTATCTTCATAGCGCTCTTAATTCTCGCCATCACAAATTTCTCATTTGCTTTAGGTACACCGGATTTTTCGGGCACATGGGTTCTCAATCCTGAAAAGAGTGACACGGGTCTCGAACGCCCAGGCGCCGGAAAACTTCCCACGCAGACAATAACACTCGTGATCAAGCAAACAGGGACAACTCTTTCTGTAGAACGAAAGACATCCGATGAGGCCGCGACCGTGATATTCAAGCTCGATGGTACCGAGAGTACAAACAAAGCCCCGAACGGCAAGGACATCAAGAGCACATCGACATGGGTCGGCTCGACACTGGTCACTAAATCGACCATGGTGATGGATGAAATGACGGAGCAGGTGACTGTCGTCCGGTCTCTCAGTGCAGACGGCAAGGTGATGACCATCCAAGTTACCCGGCAGACGCCACGCGGAGAGATAAAGCAAACGCTGATCTATAACAAACAGTAGATCCCGATGTATTTATCGTTCTCATTTCAGGGTGATATATCGCGTCAGCTTCGGAGTCCTTCAGATATCACTCAACCAGAAAGGAAGGATCGGATGGGCAAGAAAATCATAATGTATGGGGCTTGAGTCGGGGGTCGGGCCACGCTAGAACCTTACTGCTCAAGGCAAGAGTGGTCATAGTTGGCTGTTTTAGAGTCTTAAGATGTGGTTTTTACTCATGAAATAGTCACTTTAACGCCCACTGTATCGTATCCGCCGCCTGATTAGCGAATTGGATGATCGAATCGGCACGAGAGTGCATCTGCCCTGCACCTGGTCCCTCAAAGCAGCAATTCCTTCAACAATTATTCCTCGACCTCCATCACGAACTCCGCCAAGGTCACGGGCCTGCGCCTGTATCACCCTCAAACTCATGACTCTCGGGAGATGTAAAGGGATGTTTGTGCCATATTCCACCTTCGCTGTCACTGTCGACTATTCGCTGCCCCAAACTGATGAGCGCAAAATTGTGTTTGTCTTTCTTGGCTGTTGCTTTCGAGAGGTCGCGCATCTTCTGCGTCCTAATTTCTAACGGGCTTATAAGGATCAAGGGTGTTTATATCGGTTCAGGACAGGTTGACTGGGGTGGGAGGCGCCTCGCCGTTGGCCTTTCACGCCTGCAATACTGAATAAAGATCTATTTTAGGAGGACTGCGGTTCTTTGAACAAGTTGCCAAAATGGCGAACTGACGCTAACGGCTTTTGCCTTGTTGATGAAAAGGTGGTTGGGCCTATTCCTTGATGTGGAGTCGAACTTCCCCGCCGCCATCAATAAAAACCCGGATTAAAACCCTGCTTTGGCCTAAAGGCGATAGGCCAAGAGTGATCATGCAGCCTCATTTCGAGTCAGTTCCTCGATTACTGCCGGCAAGCTTATTCTGATAGTGACTCCTAGTTCCACGTTGTCCAGGATTTCGATTCTGCCACGATGGGCTTCGACGATTTTTTTCGAAATTGCAAGGCCAAGCCCGGTTCCTTCCTTTTTAGTCGAGACAAATGGAGCAAAGATTTCATGTCTTTTCTGGACAGGGATTCCGCAGCCGCAATCCGTGACATCGATCAGCAGCCTTTTGCCCTTAAGGTGCGTGGCGACGGATACGTTTTTGCCGGGGGCCGAAGCTTGAATCGCGTTCATTACCAGATTCATTACGACCTGCTTCATTCGCATCGGATCGAAGGAGACCAGGGGAAGGTCTGCAAAGTGCGTCTCGATACTAAGTTCGCGCTCGCGGGCCGCATCCTCTACCATTACCAGGCTCTCAATGATCACCCCATTTAAATCCTGAAGCGATTTATCCAGTTCGAGCGGCCGCGAAAAGTCCAATATTCGTTTCAGCGAGGTCTCGAGCCTGTGGACTTCGTTGATTACTATTTCGAGCTTTGAGCGATCGGGATTGGCTTCATCGAGATGGCTGTACACCATTCGTGAAAAGCCGCCTATGGCTATGAGCGGGGTCTTTATATCGTGTGCGACGGCTGAAAGCGCTCTTCCCATTGCTGCAAGGCTTTCTGCTTCCCGAAGATCTCTTTCCGCCTTCCTGCGCTGGACAAGCTTCCACATGCCGTCCAAAAGAAGAGAGAGCTGGCGTATATCCGAAGAATCATACTCCCCATCCTTGTTGCCTGCGATTGCAAGCAAAACAACCCGATCTCCTGCAGTAATGGGAACACTCATAAATCGACGAATTGCGATTGGGATGTGCGGGCAAATCTCGTCCAGATCGCCCTTATCCAATCCCTCGATGATAACAGGCTCACGCTTCTTGATCACTTCAGACAGCAAACGGGATTTTTCTATTGGCATATCCAAAGGCTTGTCGATATTCCGGCCTTCCTCCAAAAAATCGGTGGTGCAAGCATAATGGGTTATGATGCCTTCCACTTCATTCACAAACCCAATACCGCCCACCTTGCTTCCGCTAAGCCTGATCTGTTGCTGAAGCGTAAAAGCGAAGATCTCCTTCATAGACGCTTCAGTCATCTGGCTAAGTGTCCAAAGGGCTTCCAGACGCGCCTCGTCCAGCTTTAATGCCTTGTTTGACTCGGCCAACTGGGCGGTACGTTCTTGAACCCTGAGTTCGAGTTCATCTCTGGCTTTCTGTAGCTCTTCCTGCACCTGCTTTAGATCGGTGACATCGCGGTTGATGGTCAACAGGCTCTCTATACTGCCTTCCTTGGAATACTCGGGTACGAGCCGCATGTGAAAATGCCGGATTCCCCTGGTCGTGGGATAAGGGAATTCGAACGCCGTCTCTACCCCGGTAGAAAATACCTTTGTGCACGCCTTCTCCATAAGGGCGATGTACTCGAGCCGGCCCTCTCTGGGAGGTTCGTATATGGTCGATCCGATAAAATCGGAGAGCGGGAATCCCGTCACCGCCTCGAGAGCCTGATTTGCATAAACCCGACGCAACTCCCGATCCACCCGGACGATGACATCCGGCGAGTTTTCTACAAGTGCTCGGTATTCCTGTTCTCTTCGGTACAGCTCATCCTCAGCCTTCTTCCTCTCGGTAATGTCTTGGAAAGTCACAACTGCTGCCACTATTTTCCCGCCAAGGTCGCGAACCGGAGACGAACCGGCAAGAATAATTTTGGTTTTCACGCTACCGGGTAATACGATAGCAATCTCTTCATCGATGACGATCTCGCCTCTTTCGAGAGATCGGTTCAGGAGGAGATTGCCGGGATCGTAGGGTTGGCCGTCCCGATCGAGAGCACGGTATCCCAAGTACTCATGCATGTGGTGGGCATGCCTTTTGTTGTGCTCAAGTATTTCACCCGCCTGGTCATTGGCCAGGATGATCCCGCCGCCTGGTTCCGCTATAATTACACCGGATCGCATCTGGTTAAGCACGGCTTGAAGTAGGGACTTCTCTCTGCCCAGAGCGTCGCGCGCACTTTTTAATTCTTCCTCCATTATCTTTCGCTCAGTGATATCGAGCGAATACTCGACGACCTGTACAACGTCGCCTTTCCCGTCCAGAATCGGGTGCCCATGGACCTCCACATATCGGGCATTTCCTTCCGGATCGTAGTGTAGGTGTTCCGTCGTCAGAGGCCGCCCGGTCAGCATGATCGTTTTGAGCGTGCACACATGTTCCGATTCGTTACAGGGCACGGGTGCTTTGTGGGTCAGTGTATGGCATGTCGTATTCGGTGGCAGACCGCCGGGAGCAGCGGCCAAATTGGCCATCTGAATCGTATAATCATGAGCATTGATTACATAAAATGGGTGATGCAGGGAATTAATGACTGTTGAGAGGAATTCCTTTTGCTCCCTGATGTTGTTTTCGGCCTTGTTACGCTCGGCTATTTCCACCCGAAGCTTTCCATTTGCCGTTTCGAGTTGCTCGGTGCGTTCCTTAACAAGGTCTTCCAGACGGTTGCGGTAACTCTTGAGCTCCCGCTCGGCCACTTTTCTTGCAATTGAGTAGCGGATGGAGCGCTCGAGCATATCAGCAGTCAACTGGGCTTTAACGAGATAATCGGCAGCTCCGGACCGCATCGCCTCCATGTCCACTCCATGGTCCCCTTGGCCCGTGAGGAGGATGATCGGTTTGTCGCAGCCTGCTCCCGTCGCCTCATGTATTAGATCCAGCCCGTTTCGAGATCCGAGCTGATAATCAAGCAGATAGACATCATGATCGGCTTGGCACAACTCTTTCAAGCCTTTCTCGTAGGTTTGCACCCATTCGAGAGAGAAATCCGTGAGTTCAACCCCCGAAAGCAGTTCTCTGACCAGGACATAATCGTCTTTATCATCTTCGATAAGAAGAATTCTTATATGATCTTTGCCCATGGCAGCTTTATCCCCCCAATGGCTATTTTCCACCAACGGCAGAATAACGAGTTGAGTTTCTGTAGTAATTTTAGCAATCGGAGAGGGCTCCGGCATCAGGTATTTTCAAGTGATCCTGGCCCAAGTCATGCACATCGGGCAGGAGAGCGGCTGAAGAAATTGGATGCATGACAGGCGTTACTTTAAAGGTGGTCCAGTTGTGTCAAATTGAAGGGTCGAGGAATTTAGGATTTTTCTCATTCCTCACTCTTTATTATTCATAAGGATCTCTGAAAACCGAATAGTTGGGCCTTTTGCAAATGCCGCCGGAAGAAAAAAAGGGACCCAGCCCGAAGACTGAATCCCTAATTATTTCGTTTGAGTGCCGAAGCGGGGACTCGAACCCCGACAGCCGTACAGCCACTAGACCCTGAACCTAGAAACAGGGTATTTCAGGGATATTAAGGGACAGTTCAGACATGCAGCAAAGCCTTAACCGGGAACGATTTAGTCACTCAGGGACACAAAGGGTTTTTAAGGGGTATTTTCAGGGACTCCTTGACCAAATCTTGACCAAGTTTGACCGGGAGAATTCTTTTAAAGAGCTGCATTCGGCTGCATTCGATGGTATAGTATGCCACTTTCCGGGGATAGGGCGGGCCTCATGAACCTGCTCGACAACGCCGGTAATCCTGGCCGGCTTTCCCTGGACCCCCACCAGGAGCGCACGCGGGAGGCGCATACAATGGTGATTTCCTTTAGTCGAGACAGTTGCAGCAAAGAATGCAAGTGGTTTTCCGGAACGCCGGAGAAGTGCCCTCTGGGATGCCCCGACGTGGCCTTAGCCCGGCGACGAGCAAAGGAACTGGCTGAAACGGACCTGTCCGTATTGGGGGAGGAGAAAACACTTCTCCTGTCAAAGATTGCAGCCCTCCGAGTCCAGCAGGTCCTGAGACATGACGAACGCCTCGAGACCGATATAATCGTTCTTGAGCATCGCCGAAAACAGATTGATGCGGAAATAGCGCAACGCGAGGAACTTTCCCCAACCCCCGAACCATCTTTTGAAGATTTAGCTCCAGTGGTCAAGCAAGAAGCGGAAACCCTGTATGAAGCTATCAAGAAAGACCTACACTACAAAGGCCTTAATATAACAGATGCTTCCGTCACGCAGGACGACATCCACGCATCATTAGTGGAAATGTTGCCTACACTGAACCTGCAGGTCTTAAACGGCCTTGATGTACCTGTCTCTTTGTGCGCCCTCAGCACCGGCCACCAACTGGAAAACTTTGTAGGGAAAATGGTTAAGCTTTTTGCAAAGAGTAAAAATCATGATATCAGCCTCGACAAAGTAAAAAGACTCTTTGAGGATAAAAATATCATTCACCCCCTAAAATAGGCGAATTCGCCGGGCGAAAACGGCGAAAAACAATAAGATTTTTATGTGAAAACCGAGTCAGCCATTGAGGTTGATTCGGTTTTTTCATTTTAGGGGGAATGCTATGGAATTGAGAGAAGCGCGGTTTCGAAAGAAGATGACTCAATATGATCTGTGGCTGCTCACAGGAGTTTCGGCGCCACGGATTAGCCTTGCCGAACGAGGGTTTGCAGTTTTGAGGAAGCGTGAACGCGAGGCAATCGCGAAAGCCCTGGGAATGCCAGTCGAATCGATTCACTTCTGTTCGCCGGTTGCAGGGGGCGCAAATGAAAATCGCTAAAGTCGAATCGATCCAGCGCCGGCTACTGGCCTATTCCGATGCGGCGGCGTACTTGGGCATCGGCACAAAGACCCTGCGAAACAAAATCAGCCTGGGCGTTCTTCCTTTCCGGCCGAAAAGAATCGGCTCGAAACCGCTCTTTGACGTCCGAGACTTGGACAACTACATCGACTCTCTGACTGAGGCTTGCCGATGAGCTCCCCGCTACGAGTAGAAGTTACGAGAATCATTTCAGAAAGACCTGCCCTCCTGTCGAAGCGCGTTGACCTGAATGGTGACGGGCGCATAAAGAAATCAGGCGGCGGCAACCTTAGTCAAGGTATCGCGGAAACTAAGTGCCTGAGCGTTTTCGAGCTTGCCGAACACATAGCAAATCTGTCGGCGAAGAACGCGCTCTGCTTCGGCGTGTGCGGCTACGAGAAGGCCACAATTATCACTCAGAAAGCACTTGCCGAACGAAAAGTCATTGACGGCAGCAACAAGCTTCCGACTATCGCGCGAACCAGGGAACATTTCCACTGGCCGGACGGACCAGGCATCTTGTTCCTGGACTATGACCCGGAAGACGGGAAAACGCCTTTGACCCGCGTTGAACTGCACGAGGCTCTTTACTCGGTTTGGCCAGCTTTGAAACTTCACCCGCATATCTGGATACCGAGCGCGTCAAGCTGCATTTACCGGGAAGACACCGGCGAAGAGCTGCGCGGTGTTATGGGTCAACGGGTTTATATCCCGGTTTTGAAAGCTGGCGGCATTGAACGCTGCGGGAAAAAACTGTTTGAACGCGGCTGGATTGCGGGTTTCGGACGCTTTGACGTTTCCAAGTCCGGCGCACTGCTCGAAAGAAGTTTAATCGACCTGGCAGTTTTTCAACCTGAGCGGCTTGATTATGCGGGCGGCGCCGTATGCGGACCTGGGCTCGAACAAAGAAGGCCAAAGGCGGAAATATTCAATTCCGATGCTCAATTTATCGACACCAGGACCCTGGCCGACCTGACACCGGATGAAACAAAAGAACTCGCAGGGCTAAAGGACCAGGCGCGACAGGCAAAGCGTACGGAAGTGGAAATCCGCCAAAAAGAATGGGTTGAAGAGCGCTTAACCGAAGCGCTGGAAAAAGTCCCGGAAGGCCGGCGAGAGTCTGAAACGGCGCGGCTTCGGGATATGTATACCCGGGCGGTAGAACAAAACAGGCTCTTTGGCGACTTCGAGCTTTTATCGAAAAAACACGGCAAGGTTACTGTCGGTGAACTCCTGGACAATCGAGACAAGTTCCACAATGGCCGTTTTTCGGACCCGCTCGAACCTGATTACGGCGACGATCCGCGCATAGCCTGGGCGAACCTTTACACGAACGGCAAGCCGTATCTTTTCAGCCACGCTCATGGCGGGGAGAAATTCACCCTGCACCGGACGCTTCAGACAATTCGAATTGAAGGCGGCGAGTTACCACGCATGGTGGAAAAAGTCCTGGACCTGATTAAGATCGACGGTTCACTGTTCGACCGTGGCGGCGAACTTACGCGCCTGGCCGCAGGGCAGATTTACCAGGCTTCACAGAACTGGCTCTTGTCGCACCTGACGGGATTGCTCCGGTTTGAGAAGTTCAATAAGACCGAGAAGACCTGGAAGGTTGTAGACTGCCCTTTGCCGGTTGTCCAGGTAATTTCCGAGAGCCAAGGCGAATGGAGCCTGCCCAAACTCGCAGGGATGATCACAGCACCGATAATGGCGCTCGACGGCCGTATCATCGAGGCGGACGGATACGACAAAGAAACCGGCTTATATCTCGATTTTCCCGACTCCACCAACTGGCCGCGCGTACCCGAGACGCCGACTGATAAGCAGGTAGCCGAAGCCGCGGCCCGGCTTGAGTATCCGTTTAGTGAATTCCTGTTTGTGAGCAAAATAGCGCGGGGTGGGCTCCTGGCCGCTATCCTTACGGCTGTAATTCGTCCTGTTCTACCGACCGCACCGGCCTTTTATATCGGCGCACCGACGCCGGGGAGCGGAAAAACTCTGATTGCTCTATGCCTGGCGGCTTTGGCCGAACAGTACCCGGAGGTGATACCAAAAGCCGAAAATGATGAAGAGATGCGGAAGCGGCTCTTTTCCTCCGCGCGGCAAGGCTCAAAAGTTTTGCTCTTCGATAACATGAGCGGGACGGTTGAAAGTAATTCGCTTTGCGCCTTCCTGACAAGTCCTTCAGTGAAGGACAGGGTTTTAGGCGTTTCGCGCATGGTAAGTGCGCCGACGAACGGACTTTGCCTGATTACCGGGAATAATATCATTTTCGCCGGCGACTTGAACCGGCGCTTAATCCGAATCGAAATAGACCCCGGATGCGAGAAACCACATGAGCGGCAATTTGACATGAAGCCGCTCACCTATATCAGGGAAAGGCGTCTCGAATTCATCCGGGATGCGCTCACAGTCTTACGCGGCGCGATGCAGCATACCGTTGAACTTAAAGGCGACTACGGTAGCTTTGAAGACTGGAACCGGCTTGTAAGAAAGGCCGTCGTTTGGGTAGGCACTCAAGGCTGGCTTAAAGTTGGCGACCCTTTGTTATCCGTTGCCGCTGGTTACAAGCAAGACCCCGAATTCCAGAAGCTCACAGCGCTTTTAATGGCCTGGCGTGATGCCTTCGATAAACAAGGTGCGACCGTGCCCGAAGCTATACGAACTGCAGAAGAGCGCGATGAAAGTTCGAGGCAAATCGTCCACCCGGAACTTTTCGACATACTCGATGAAATTGCAGGGGAGCGCGGAAAAATCAATTCGCGGCGGCTTGGGCGATGGGTAGAGCGGCACGTCGGAAGAATAGTTGACGGACGCTGGTTTGCGAAGGGAGAAAAAAGGCAAAATTACCAAATTTGGATTGTCCAGAAAGTAGCTTCTCGTGAGTTTGGTGAGTTTGGTGAGTTTGCTCTTAACCCCCGCGTAGAATCTTCGAGGAAGAAATTATATGGCACTAATGAAACTAACTCACATAACTCACATAACTCACGAGACGACAACGACGCTATTACCTGCTGGCCTTGCGCTAATTTCCAGGCAAACCGAGACAATCCGAGCTTTCAGGGCCGTTGTACAGGCAGTCCGCACGACGGCGACCGGCTACAATTTCCCAGGCAGTCCGCACGACGGCGACCGGCTACAATTTCCCCACCTGAAACATGACTGCCCCGAATTCCGGGAAAGGGAAGAGGCGCAGGTATGAATCAGAATTCCCTTTTGGCTCTCGCGCGATTGCACAGAGGAAAGTCCGCCTGGGCTTGGGTTGTTCTTTCCTGCCCATATTGCGGAAAGGAACATCGACATGGAGGCGGGCGGCTCGAAGACGACCCTTACAGGCTCCTGGGGCATCGATCTGCCCATTGTTTGAATCATAGCGGGTCAGAGGCTGGATACGTCCTCACGCCCGAGGATCACCCAAGAGCACTAGGGTAGGATTCCAGTGGATTACCTGCAAATCTTTGTAGGGAGCCATTATACAAGGGGCCAGTCAAGGCTTAATCAAGACATGCAAGAGCAACAGACAAACATTCTAATCGGCTTCGGAGATTTCGCGGAATTCCTGGGTGTCAGCATTCGGCGGGTCTTTCGGCACAGGGAGGCAATGCAAGCAGCAGGCGTGATCGAGGACCACATTTATCAAGGCAGGTTTTACTCGGTCTGTTGTCCTGAGCACCTCAACAGATTTTGGAAAAATCGGCGGTTTGATTAATGACCTGGAGCCCGGCGCTTAACAACACAAAGCAGTTAAGAGGAAGTTTATCGTATGGGTACATACAAGTTCACAGACATTGAATTAAAACAGCTTCTTAGGCGTGGCTTAACCTGTTCAGCGATTGCTAAACACCTGGGAGTGAGCAAGGCGGCCGTATCCGTGCGGCTGAAGAAGCTTAAGGTTGCGGTTTCAAAAGACGTGACGCTCCGCAGCGCCGGCGAGATCGTCCGCAAGGAACTGGACACAATCGGACAACTCCAGAAGATCAACCGGAATGCAAACGAACTGCTTGATCTGCTTATGGCCTGGAACCGTGGAGACGAGGCAGCGTTACAGATCCTTGAAAGCCAAGTCCGCAAGGTCCGGATCGGGAAGGGCGAAGACGCCGAGGACATCACGGAATTCAAACTCAAGGACCCCCGGGACCTTGCCCTTAAAGCAATGTGCGAGATCAGAGGGCAGCTTAAGCTTCAGCTTGAAATCTTCCAGGCCCTTTATGACATGCAGGCCATTGAACAATTTCAGTCCGAGGTCATGGATGTAATCGGAAGCGTTTTGCCGGACGCAAGAGACGAGATTATCCGGCGCCTGACAGAAAAGAGTGCTTTGCGAAGCGCTCTTGACCTCAATTAACCAACCATTTTGGAGGTAAAGGATGAAGAAGCCAGCGACTCTGGAAACGCTCTACGCGCAGCTCTCGGGCGGGCTTTACCAGAGATTCGGACAGACCATAACCCCGCTCGATCCGAAGGACATGAACGAAGCACAGTTGAACCGGGCGCTTTTCGATTTGTACAAAGATTTCAGGGCGGTCGATCCCGACGAGCCCCTTCACGAAATGTTTGTACAGGGCTTTGCACCGGGAGCGACCTGGGGCGATCTTCTGCGAAAGACCGAACTTGATTTTTTCCGACACCTGCGGAGGCCGAGTTTTTCCCCCGACCACGAGAACCGGGAGGTCCTTTCGGACATTTGCAGGCAACTTGTGGAAATGGGAATTGAGGAGCCGGACGATTTGGAGACCGGGCCCACTCCCGGATTGACGCTGGAAGACGTCGCGACGTTCGAAGATGAGTTTGACGAGTTGGAGCGGGGGCCATTACCGGAGGAAATCCCCGACGACCAGGAACCCGACCCGGAGGTGTCCAAAAAGCCAGAGGCCGCACCCGTGGTGCCGAGAGTCAACACCATTGACCGCATGATAAAGGATTACGAAGCCCGTTCTAGACAGTGGGGGAAAAAAGAGGAGGAATACGACCCTTTGAAATTCGACTCAGCAGCATATAACCCTTTGAAAAATTGGGACTGCCAACCAGGCCGCATGGCCACCAGGAGGAACCGATGAGTACCGCAACAAGTAAAGCCGAAGTGGAAATGATGTTTGAAAGTTTCAAAAAACAGTTGGCCTCACGACCCGATCCCGAGCAACAAATCCAACGTCAACTCGGTGCTCTCAAGAAAGCTCTGAACGAAGAGGAAATTATATTCGCTTTTGCCAAGACGGGCGGCGACGAAGGGGCGGCCGCCAGCTCAAAAAAACAGATCCACCGCCTTGAGGAGCAAATCGAAGAGCTTGAGACCCTGCTTCGAGGCTTCCGTGCTGGCGGCCTGAGCACCCTTGTCCGCGATGAGTCGAACCAGACACTTTTTGAGAGTGCGGAGTATACCCATGCCGCAGCATACACGGTCGGGCGGCAGCTTCTTCAGGAAGATTTTGATGAGGCAGTAAAGGCGGCATACGCGGCACGTCAGGCGTACCTCGAATCGATCTCGCACGTTTCCGAAGTCGAGCGCGATCTGATTTCGTTTGCCGTGATTTTGCATAATACCCGGGCATGGGTAGAAGAGCGAAAAGCTCACGGCGCCAACAGTTTGCGGCCAAGGCCTCTTTCCTCGTTTATCGTGGATTTGAGAGTCGAGGATGAGCACATCGAGCGCGCTTGGGGACCACATTGTAATTGGTATGGGCTATTTTAAAAGGGGACCCTGATGGATAAAGGAACTGCGTTTTCTAGAGCTCTGTCCGGGAACGAGGCACAATCGCCCGAGACGAAATCCATACCGGCCGGTGTCCGCATGCATCGGGAACTTTTGGCGCGGGCAAATGCCCGTAACTCACAAAAAACGAACAGCCTGGGCGAGGCGTGCCTGGGCCAAAAGGAAAAATAACGATGTCAACTGAAACATCAGAAAGTGCATTTGCCCGAGCGTGTTCCGGACAATCGGAATCGCCGAAAATCAGCACTGCGAACCTGGTCACTGTGGGAGGCGGCAGCCCGGAACCTGAACCCAAAACCGTGGCAGAAAAAATGTTTCCCGGGCTGGAGCCAATCAAGGAGCCGGGACCCCGGCAACCTCTTTCGGCGCTTCAGGCCGCTGTATCGGGTCAGACGGCCCGAGATCCGGTACAGCAACCGGCACAACAGCAGGCGGACGGGGTAAAATTCGTTGAGGTAGACAACCCCGACCTCGTTCCGGCCCATTTAGAAGGATATACCATTCCGATTGAGGGAGCGGACCCGAAGCTTGCCACCTTTCTGAAAACGACCGCACATGAATTAAATATGACGCGGAAGCAGACCAGCCTGCTCGCACAGAAGTATGACCAGATGGTGAAAACTCAGATGGAGACGCAGCGCAAAGCGGCCGAGTTGACCACTCAGGCCGTTACCGGGGAATTAAAAACGATCTGGGGCGCGGAATTCGAAGGGAATAGTCGCACCGTTCAAGAATTCACGACGGGCTTATCCGATGCGCAGTTCACTTCGTTGGTTCAACGGCTTCTGCACGCAGAGGCGAAGCGCGGACGATGAGCGAATCACAGGACTTACAAGAATGGCCTTGCGCGACATGCAAGGAGTCCTGGTACGCTGAGCGGCATCTCAGTTGCCGGGATTCCTGCGACAAGCTCCGGGGATGGCTTCAGGAGAGGCGTGTCTGACTATGGGTTAAGGTGAGATCGTCGATCCTGGGGCATCCTGGACCGTTGCATGATGGGATTCAACCCGAGGATAACACAACTAAAGAAAAAAATGTCGAGGCCGCGATCGGGGTGGGTACACAAACGGCGACAAACTGGTAAACGCGTTCTCAGATACGGGGCAACCCGAGAAAATCGATCCTGGGGCATCCTGACGCTTCGTATGGGGAATTTTACCGGCCCGGCTCATCACCGGGCTTTTTCTTTCAATCGGGATGAATAAGAAGTGGAAACTCTCGATCAGCAGTTCAAATGAACGATTCCGAGAATCGTTTTCCCCCGCACACCCGAGACTCCGGGCAATCAGTCCTGTTTTTCTTGTTTGAAGGCTCCATCATTATATAACTGGACAAAATTAACAGGAGTCAAGTACAGAGCTGCCATTCCGCCTCGTCTGCAAATCTCACTGACCAATTCTCGCAGGTAGGGGAACAAGATGGCATTGCAATTTATATGTCTAACCTTGTCAAGCTCTTCTGGAGAAGCCTCTCCTTCGATCAAAAAAATGCCGCCAATATCCAGCGAGAGTGTGAACGGAAGATTGTCCGCCCTTATTGTGGCGCCCAAAGTATTCTTGAGCATCGATTGATCGTTCGCTTTTACATCTTCGCTCTTGAAATTGAGTGCGATATTCACCGATTGCCCAGCCTTTTCTGCCGCCGCCGCTATAGCATCTGCTTTGGAAGAATCCCCCTGAATAATTGAGTAATCGATCCTGAGGACTCGAATATCCTGGATTTTAAGCTGCACTGGCATTATCACGGCCCTCTGTGGTAAAAGACTCGTAATGATCGGCTTGGCCCTCTGTGGTAAAAGACTCGTAATGATCGGCTTGTGCATTGATTTTGCCCCCGGTATCCATGCTGCCGATCCAATATTCAGAGAGGGAAGAGGCCTGTCCATATCTAAATAACACAGGGATCGTAAGTTCGTACACAATTGCAGCCTCTTCATCTGGAACAATTTCAACCTTGAGATGGCAATCCAAGGCCTCCGAAATTTTGAGCAGTCTTTTAAGAGTGATATTGGATCCATCATTCAAAAGTTTGGAAACTGCAGCCTTACTGGTCCCAAGTCGACCAGCGAGGTCGGCTCTACTCATGTTTCTATTTTTCATCACAGCCAAAAGGCTCTCAGTAATTTCAAGCTCGAGGCTTCTGAGCTTGAACTCAAATTTATCCTTGACCTGATCATAGAGCTCGGTGAACCATCCAAATGTTTTCATGACCGTCTCCTTAGGTAGGCTTTCCTTAATTTCTTCGCCCTCTTTAAATCATTAGGATCGGCCTTCTGGCCCTTTTTGATTACACCATTTGTTAAAATTAAGAGACATCCAGCATCGAAAAAACAATAAATCCTGACTTGATCATACTTGATTGCCCAAATTTGCTCGCCTTCGTAGTTGAATTTACTGGTGTTTTCAGGGGTCCCGTTGTCGGCAATGTACCGCACGATAGCGATTGTCCCGGCTACTTGATCCCCCGTGAGGGTTTGAGTGAACTCCTTAAGCGTGGATGACCCGTTTAACTCAATTTCGCAAATTGTGAATTTTTTTCCGCGGGCTACAACTTTGGTTTCAATCGTCTCAGCACTCATTAGTTAACCCTTAAGTTAACTCTTGTCAATTGATTTTCCGGGGCCGCTGGAAAAACTCCGGAATTTGAGCAGAGTTTTTCAAGACTACTAAAAACTCCCTGCTTGCGTTGGAGAGACACGATCCGTCACACCGGCAGAACAAGCGGCGGGCTGGATCAGGTAAGCCTGGGCATTCTTGAGGGCGCAACAAAGTCACTGCCGTTTTGCGTTCAATGCCTCCATTATGATTTCGCAATTACAGAGAAATGTCCAGCGATAATGAAATTTAGCTTTCCCTTTCATTTTGCGCTTGACACCTGATATAGGTTCACATATATAGATCATATCACCTAATTCAAGCGAGGAGGAAGGCAATGGCGATGATCTACCTTAAAGAGTTTCCCGATGATCTGCACCACAGAATGAAGGTTCAGGCAGCACTTGAAAAAACAACAATGAAGGACCTGATTATCAGGCTGGTCGAAAAATACCTGGAAGAAGCCGATCAGAGGAAGGAAGGGTAATCATGGCAATCTTAGCCGAGTGCCCACAGTGCCACAAAAAACAGTCCATCCGTAACAAAATGTGCGCCTGCGGTAAAGACCTCGACAAGGCGAAGCGTGCAAAGAAGGTCCGGTTCTGGATCGATTACATCGTGCCCGGCACAGGGAAGGCGAAGCGTGAGCCCGTAGCCGGCGCCGACGATCCGAAGGCATACTCTATCGAGGAAGCCAGGGCCGCCGAAGGCAAGCGCAAGGCCCAGAAGGTCGAGGCTCCGCGCGTCCTACAGAGGGCGCCGGAAGAGAAAATGACTTTCCAGGAGCTAACGGACTGGTACCTGAAGCTGGAGAAGGTTAAGGCTAAAGCCTATTTCGATACTCTCAAATTTAACCTTGCGAGCTTCAATAAGGAATTCGGCGGCATTATTGTCAGCCAGATTAAACCGTCAGAAATCGAGAATTTCCAGGCGAAACAGAAGGCGGCAAGCTATTCGGATTCCTACGTTGACCAACAGATCGGGGCCGCTAAAACAGTTATTAATAAGGCTTTCGATAATGACATGGTGACCGGCGAAACGGTTAAGGTTTTCAAAAGAGTCAAGAAGCTGCTGCTCAAACGCAACGCCAACGCAAGAGACAAGGTGTTGACTGTTGACCAAGTGGAAAACCTAATGGCAGCCCTGCCCCGCCACACGAAAGCGATTCTTGCCACCGCGTTCTATACCGGCATGCGCAGTGGTGAAATTCTCTCCCTGACATGGAACAAACTGGATCTCGAAAAGAAGGAGATCCGCCTGGAAGCGGCAGACACAAAAGACAATGAGGCGCGAGTAATCCCGATCAGCAAGGAGCTTTACCCGATTCTAAAAAGTATTCCCCGCGCCCTGCACGACAACCACGTGTTTCTCTACAAGGGAAAACCAATCAGGAGCATCCGGCGCGGATTGACGGATGCATGCGAGAAGGCCGGAATACCCTATGGCCGGTTTGTGAAAGACGGTTTCATTTTCCACGACCTTCGGCACTGCTTCAACACCTACATGCGCAAGGCCGGAGTGCCCGAGTCGGTCATCATGGAAATAACCGGGCATTCCACACGAGAGATGTTCGACAGGTACAACAAGATTGACCACGAAGACAGGCGGCAGGCCGTTGATTCGATGAGCTACTTTTTGCGGAATCTTGACCAAACCCTTGACCAAGAGCCTAAAAAGCAATGAAAAAAGGACCCGACTTTTCAGCCGAATCCCTAATGTTTTTAAGAGGTTGCCGAAGCGGGGACTCGAACCCCGACAGCCGTACAGCCACTAGACCCTGAACCTAGCGCGTCTACCAGTTCCGCCACTTCGGCAAAGTACTTGTTAAAACAATCTAAATATCGTATTCTAATTCTTTTCGCCTGTCAAGGCGTTTCAAATGCTTTCCGGAGGGTTCTCAGCAGCATGCAGGTGTTTCACGGATTAGAAGTCGTCGAGGGCAAGCTCAAAAACCCGGCAATCACAATAGGCAATTTCGATGGGGTCCACAGGGGACACCAGGCGCTTTTTCAAAGAGTTAAGCATTGGGCCGAACAGCTCAACGGCCAATCGGCCGTGATGACATTCGATCCGCATCCCCTCCAGGTGCTTTTCCCCAAAAAAGCGCCGACATTTATTACTTCCCACAGCAAAAAACTCGATCTTATCGCAGCCTGCGGGATCGACGCCACGATTGTGATTCCCTTCGACCACCAGTTCTCTCAGATGTCGGCCCGCGAATTTGTCGAGATCGTTCTGGTTGAAAAGATCGGCGTCAAAGCGATTATTGTCGGCCATGATTACCGGTTCGGGCACAGCCGCGAGGGCAACATCGCCTTTCTCAGGCAATTGGGCGATCAACACGGGTTCAAGGTCGATACTGTCAGCGGAATCAAGATTAACGACACTGTGGTTAGCAGCACGGCCATCCGGCATATGATCGTAAACGGCGATATCAGTAAGGCCAATAAGCTCCTGGGACGGTACTTCGAAGTGAGCGGCGCCGTGATTGCCGGCCGGAAAAGAGGGATCACCCTCGGGTTTCCGACCGCCAACATCCGAATGCCTGCTCTTACATCGCCCAGAACCGGCGTCTATGCGATCGAGGCCGAAGTGGACGGCAAAACCTACGGAGGCGCAGCCAATCTGGGATACAATCCGACTTTCGGCGATACCGACCTCTCTCTTGAGGCGCATCTTTTTGATTTCAACCAGGATATCTACGGCAAGCAGATTACAATCAGGTTTATAGACCGCCTTCGAGACGAACTGCGCTTTTCCGGCGCCGATGAACTAGCTGTTCAGATCGGAAAGGATGTCGAAGCCGCTAAAAAGATTTTACAAAATAGGTGAATAGGCCGAAGGCTGTTAGGCAGTACCTCAAACCCTTCAGCCTAAGCCCCTTCAGCCTCCTTCAGGCTGTCAGGCAGTAACTAAAACCCTTCAGTCTGAGCCCCTTCAGCCTCTTTTATTTTTCCCACTTCCCTCTCCATAAAGCCTGCCACACTTTCCTGCATGGCAAAGATGAGCGGTTCGAGGGTGCGCGGATTTATTGCCGATATCCCTATCCCCATGTGTCTTTTAACTTTGCGCTCGACAAAATCGGCGGGGACAAGGTCAATCTTGTTGAAAACCGTTATTACCGGCTTAGTGTGCAGTTCCAGCTTTTCAAGGGTCCTTCCCACCGCTTCCATCTGCTCTTCGAACTGATCGTTGCTGATATCGATTACGTGAAGCAGCAGGTCCGCGTCCTGCAATTCCTCGAGGGTAGCCGAAAAGGATTCCATCAGGTCCTTTGGCAGGTCCCTTATGAAACCGACGGTATCTGTTATTATGACTTCGAAGTCTTTCGGGAACCGCAGCCTTCGGCTTATTGGGTCAAGCGTGGCAAACAGCTTGTTTTCGACGAAAACCGAGCTGTGAGTCAAAGAATTGAGCAAAGTGGATTTACCGGCGTTCGTATATCCCACGATCGAAATAATGGGCATTTCTTTCCGGGTCCTCTTTGTGCGTCTGAGAGTTCTTCTCTTGCTAAGGGTGCGCAGGTCGTCTTCGAGTTGAGCTATGCGGTCCTTGGTGCGGCGCCTGTTAATCTCAAGGGTGGTCTCTCCCGGTCCCCTGGCGCCAATGCCTCCGGTAAGCCTGGAGAGCGCGTCGTCTTTTACCCCCAGCCGTGGGAGCAGATATTTGAGCTGCGCCATCTCGACCTGAATCTTGCCTTCCCTGCTTTGTGCCCGTTGAGCGAAGATATCGAGGATGAGCTGGGTCCTGTCCACTACACGAAGCTCCGTAGTGTCCGTTATCGCACGAACCTGTGAAGGATTGAGTTCATGGTCGAATATAAGCAAATCGACCCCGCATTGAAGTGCTCTTAGCACGATTTCGCTCAACTTGCCTTTGCCGATGAAGTACTTTGGATTTTTTTGCCGCTGCCTCTGTATAACGGTATCGACAGCGATAATTCCTCCCGTGCGCGCAAGTTCCACCAGTTCGTCCATTGAGCTTTTCGCGCTTTGCCTGTCGGCATCGGTTACGCTGACCAAAATGGCCTTATCTTCTCCATGCCTGGCAGAGGGAATGGAGAGCCGATTTCGCTCCAGTTCATCTTCAAGGGAGCGGACAAGGTCCTGAAAATCAAGGTCCGGGTCATGGCAAGGCATCCGAGCCAGGACCTCCCAGCCCCTCAACCCGTCTTCAGTCCCGGGGTGAATGTGAGCAACTTCGAGCTGCGTGGCCCCGCCGTGCTGGTCCACAAGGACAGCCGCGACACAGTCCAGCCTTAGGAACACCAGGTCCATAAGATCTTCCTGGGAAAGCGGCTCAGACTGCAAGTGAGCGTGCACGAGCCGCAGCCCGCGAAGGCGCCACCTTCCGCCTCGGCTGTTGGGCAGATCGGGTATGAAGAGAGATCGGGGGCTCCCGATGATTACTGTTTCGACACCGCCGTCGCGGCCTATGAGCAATCCCAACTGACGTCCGGATTCGAAGGACAGGTGCGCCAGGTCACGGGAGAGTTCGGGCGATATCACCTGGTGTGCGGGAACTTTGCGCCGGCCCAGGCTATCCAGGCGCCGGCGAACACCGGGCTTAAGCCCGGTCAGGTTACCAATAATTCTCGTATGTTTTCCTCCTGGAACGGTTTAAACCGCCCGCTGATCGATAAGCCTCAATGCCTTTCCTTCGGTTCCGGGCAGGCTGTTGGGCTCCACCAGGTCCACCTTCGGAGTGACCAGCAATTCGTTTTTCATTTCATAAGTGATTTTTTTTCTAATACGCTCCAGCACTCGCATATCCTCGACAAATACCCTGTCGGTCACCTCGACCCGTACGATCATGTCATCGACATTGTTTTCACGGGTAAGAACGATCTGGTAATTGTTCCCGACTTCGGGGACACTCATTAAGACCTGCTCGACCTGGATCGGAAAAATGTTTACTCCCTTTATTATAAACATGTCGTCGGTGCGGCCCCGGATACGGTCGATCCGCTTGTGAACACGGCCGCAACCGCACTCTCCGGGCAATATCCGCGTGAGGTCCCTGGTTCTGTATCGCAGTATGGGCATTGCCTCCCGTTTTAGCGTCGTCATCACAAGCTCGCCGTATTGCCCATCCGGCACCGGTTTGAGCGTATTGGGATCGATAATTTCAGCGATATAGGCATCCTCCCAGATATGCATTCCGGTCTGGTAAGGACATTCGAAAGCGACGCCGGGTCCGTTCATCTCCGAGAGACCATAACTATTGTAAACCTTTACGCCATAAAAGTCCTCAAGCCGCCTCCTGACCTCTTCGGAATAAGGTTCCGCCCCCACAAAAGCAAGCCGGAGCGACAGCTCTTTTTTCGGATCTACCCCCATTTCCTTCATAACGTCCATGAGACGGAGCAGGAAACTGGGTATAATGTGGATGACGTTTGTCGAAAAATCGCGCATCATCTGCACCTGGCGCCTGCTGTTGCCCGGACCCGCGGGAATAGTCAGCATGCCGAGGCGCTCGGCCCCATACTGAAAGCCAAGACCGCCCGTAAAAAGCCCGTACCCGCTCAGGTTCTGAAAGGTATCCTCCGGGCGCGCTCCAGCCATGTACATGCAGCGGGCCACCAAGTCGGCCCAGAGTTCAAGGTCCGCTTTAGTGTAAAAAACGGCTACGGCCTGGCCGGTCGTTCCCGAAGAGATGTGCATCCTGAGGAGCCGGTCCTTGGGCTCGCACAAAAGCCCATAGGGATAGCTCAGTCTGAGGTCCTTTTTTTCCGTAAAAGGAATCAGGCCAAGATCGGCAAGACCGGATACCGATTCTGCATCGAAACCGATATCCTTGAACCTTTCTGCGTAGAATTTTGATTTGGCGGCACGCTCCAGGCTTGATGTCAAAAGCCCGGTCTGAAGTTTTTCGATGCCGTTCCTGCTTAGAGTTTCGGCTGATTTATCCCAATAAGTATCATCTCTCATTTGATTTGAACTCTTTGAAATTCCGGATCGAATTCATTGACTGAGGGCAAGGTTTTCAAAACGTGTGTAAGTGCTAATGTATGCCAGTCTAGCTTCACCGGTAGGGCCGTTTCTCTGCTTGCCGATTATAATTTCCGCGACGCCCGGTTCCTTGCATGCCTGCTTGGTGTAAACTTCATCACGATAGATAAAAGCGATCACGTCAGCGTCCTGCTCTATTGCGCCGCTTTCACGAAGGTCGCTCAACATGGGCCTTTTGTCCGTTCGCTCCTCGACTTTCCGGTTCAACTGAGCGAGGGCGATCACCGGTATATCCAATTCCTTCGCCAGGCCTTTGAGCGAGCGGGATATCTCAGATATTTCCTGCTCTCTGCGTTCTGAGTTCTCACGGCCCCTCATAAGCTGAAGGTAATCGACAACAACGAGCCCAAGCCCCTGGTCCGCCATCATTCTGCGTGCCTTGGCCCTGAGTTCCAGGGCCGAAATGGAGGGAGTGTCATCTATATATATCGGCACGTCCATGAAAAGTCCGGCAGCCTGAAGGAGCTTGCCGCATTCCTGCCTGCTGAGAAACCCGGACCGGATTTTGTGGGAATCCACCCTGGCCTCGGCGCACAGGAGCCGCATCGCAAGCTGCTCCTTGCTCATCTCCAGTGAAAAGAAACCCACAGGGACCCCGCTCTCCTTTGCGGCATTTCTGGTTATGTTCAGGCCAAGGGCGGTTTTCCCCATGCTCGGCCTGGCCGCAATTATGATAAGGTCGGATTTCTGGAACCCGGCCGTCAGCTTATCAAGCTCCCTGAAGCCGCTTGTAACGCCTGTTACGNNATAGGAGTTGCGAATCCTGCGTTCCGCTATCTTGAAGATAGCCGCTTCGGCGCTGTCCAGGACGTCTTCAGTGCTTTTCCCCCCGCCGTAGGCAAACGATATGATTTCGTTCGCGGACTGAATAAGCCGGCGCATAACGGATTTTTCGCCGATAATTTTTGCATATGCGCCGACATTGGACGCAGTAATCATCGCATCCGTAAGGGCTGCGATATACGATGCCCCGCCTACGCCTTCCAGTTGTTTTCGTTCCTCGAGCAGGTTGGTAACCGTGAGGATGTCAATCGGTTCGTTTTGTTCAAAAAGGTCTTGAATTGCCGCGAAGATTAACCGGTGGGATTCTTTATAAAACTCGTCACCCTTCAAGATCTCGAGGGCTGAAGGCAGACCGGAGCTGTCCACCATAATTCCACCCAGCAGCGATTGTTCTGCCTCGATCTGCTGGGGTGGAATTTTCCGGAGCGCCGCTGAGAGGTCCTCCATAAACTACTCTTCTTTTTCAATCACCAAGCGCATGGATGCGCTAACCTGCTGGCTCAGCCGCAAAGAGATGCTGAATTCCCCCAGTTGCTTGATCGGCTGATCCAGGATTATATCCTTCCTCAGGATTTCATAGCCCTGATCCTTGAGCGCCTTGGCGATGTCCGCCGTGCTTACGGAACCGTAGAGTTTATTTTCTTCGGAAACCTTGCGCCTCATTGAAAGGGTGACCGTGTTCAGCTTCTCGGCATACGAGAGCATCTCCTGACGGTGTTTTTCACGTTTTTGGGCAAGAAGACGTTTCTGATGTTCCAACTCCCGCACATTCCTGCCGGTGGCTTCCATCGCAAGTCTTTTCGGAAAAAGAAAATTGCGTGCATAACCCGGCGCCACATTAATCACGTCACCTATTTGCCCGATGGATTCGACTACTTCGGTCAATATAACTTTCATTTTGAAACTCCTTTACAGGTGCCGGATACCGGACGCCGGGAGCAAGCAGGAACCCGATTCCCGCCACCCGAACAGGCTCATGCACAATACATCCAAACCGCGTACGGAAGCAAGCCGGCTGAAAACTACAATTACGAATTATTAAGGGATGAAATTCATTTTCAATTCGTAATTCCTGATTATCGGTCCAACTCCGGCTTTTTCGCCAGTTTTCGAAAATCGAACCACACGTCAAACAGCCCCAGGACGGCAGTCGCCATCGAAGCGAACTGTTGGAGAAACAAAATCGCTAAAACGAAGCCCTTCACGAAGAAGGGCAATTTCCACCTTTCAAAATAGAACGACACAATCGCAAGGCCTTGAAGAAAATAGGCAGTCCCCACGACGATAATCAAATTCAACCCGGCGAGCTTCAAATCGTCCTCGGGCAAAATCAGCATTAGACCGCCCGCAATTACGAACCAGACGAAAAATTCCGGACTTTTCCACAGGGCCAATTTCTCGGCAACGCAAGGCACACCCGCCGCCGTATGGCAATATCTGCGCGAAATGAGCAGATTCAGCCAGCACATTCCCACAGTACAGGATATGAACATCCCCGGCAGGATCCCAACTATCAGCGGCACGGTTTCAAGGAGCTTACTCTCAAGCTCCTTGGTCTCAATTGAAGAACTCCCCAATTGTTCCATGGCCGCCGAGATTCCGCCGCGCATGTCCTGCTCGATCAACTGGACCAACTCGCCCTTTGATTCGGTCAATGCCAGGATCAAAAACAAGCCTGCCACGCCAATTATAAACAGACTGGCAAGACCGACTGTCTTCTGCGTTGACCATCCGCTCCTGATTCCAAACCCCATGAGGGCGCCCATCCCAATCAGGGCCACCAGGTAAGGAATGCTGTCCGAGAGGTTCAGCAAATACAGAATCAGCGAGCCAAGCAGTGCCGAACAACCCGGCACGAGCAAGGCATTGGGGACCCCCCACCTGATGATCGCAATCACTGTGGGTGCTGGAGTCAGTAAGCCGGAAAAAAAACCGACCAGAGGCACTAACGTGATCGAAAGAAAAAGACCAACGGTAAGCACGGTCTGGATCAGGAACTCTTTTCCCGCAGAACCGAGCCGCAATTCCGGCAAATTTTCCAGGGGCGCGCTCATTTCTTTCCGGGATACACCCTGCTAAAGCATGTGTGTGGCGGTATAAGGCAGAAGTGCAATCTGGCGTGCCCTCTTTATGGCAAGCGTGAGTACCCGCTGATGCTTTGCGCAGTTGCCCGATATTCTCCTCGGTACTATTTTGCCACGTTCCGTCACAAAGTACCGGAGCGTCTTGGAGTCTTTGTAATCAATGCGCAGATCGGAATCCACGCAGAAACGGCAGATTTTACGCCGTGCAAATGTGCGCCTCTTACGCCTGACAGTCATCATAGTTCCGCTCTCTTTCCATAATCTTAAGGATTTCCGGACCTTTTGTTACTCTTCCTCTTCTTCTTCCTTGAAGGCTTCAGCTTCGAAATCCTCCGGCATCTCCTCTATATCCTCTTCTCCGCCAAGGACGCCCACGGTGGACTCTTCTTCCTCGGAGAAAGGAACCACGGCCGCCGCCTGCGCTGCTGCGATGCGCTCTCTTTCCTTTTCAGGATCGAAGCGCTCTTCGAGCATAACGGTGATAAACTTGAGAATACGTTCATCTATCCGCAGGTTTCGTTCCAATTCAGCCACAAGCTTGGGACCGCCTGCGTATTCCATCAGCACGTAGAGACCGCGCGTGTGCCTCTTGATCGCATAAGCAAGCTTTCTTTTACCCCATGGGACATAGGTCAGGACCTCGCCTCCATTGGAGGAAACGACAGACTGGACTTTGTTGTCAACAACAGTGTTTGTTTCGTCAGGCAGATCTGGATCGATGATGAAAAAAGTCTCGTACTTCCGCATTGGCTCTCCTTTCGGGTTGAAAATAGCCCCCTCTCGGTGGAAGGAGCAAGGAGTTAAGGTGAACGAAAAAAAAGTTTTATAGCACCTTTGTTACTGCCGGTCAAGTCAGCTTTAATATATAATAATGGTATCCTTTCGTCAGCATTGTTATTAAGTCTATCTTACCAGGAGGCTTTTTCATGAAAATCGGCTGCCCCAAAGAGACAAAGAACCAGGAGTTCCGGGTGGGACTCACACCGGCCGCAGTCAAGGCCTATGTAGATGCCGGACATAAGGTATGTATCGAAAAAGACGCCGGCATGGGGTCGGGAATAGCGGACCGGCAATACGAGCGGGCGGGGGCAAGCATTTGTTCGACTGCCCGGGAGGTTTGGAGCACCTCGGAGATGATCGTCAAAGTCAAGGAGCCCCTTGCGACCGAATTTGATTTCATGCAGCCCGGACAGCTTATCTACACCTTCTTCCATTTCGCAGCCGATGAGAAACTCACCAGAGCATGCCTTGAAAAGAAAATCTCGGCCCTCGCCTATGAGACGGTGCAACAATCCGACGGGTCGCTGCCGCTGCTCAAACCAATGAGTGAAGTCGCCGGAAGGATGGCCCCCCTCATGGGGGCGTTCTACATCGGCAAAATGCATGGAGGCAGAGGGCTATTGCCGACCGGGGTTCCGGGTGTTACACCCGCGCACGTGCTTATCATCGGGGGCGGGACGGTTGGGGGCAACGCCGCAAAAGTTGCCGCGGGGCTCGGCGCAAGGGTAACTCTTCTCGACATAAACCTGGACACTCTCGAACACCTGGGCAATATCATGCCCCCAAATGTTTCTCCTATCTACGCCGACGCTTACACGCTGGACAAAGGCCTCAGAGAGGCCGACATAGTGATCGGGGCCGTTCTGGTAACAGGCGCAAAGGCCCCTAAAATAATAAAGCGGGAACACCTCGGCATAATGAAACCGGGATCGGTTATCGTCGATGTCGCAATAGACCAGGGGGGCTGCGTGGAGACCTCCCGGCCCACGACCCACGACGATCCAGTATTCATAGTTGACGGAGTGATTCACTACTGTGTTGCGAACATGCCGGGCGCTTACGCCCGGACTTCCACTTTTGCCCTCAATAACCGTACGGGCAAATACGGCCTCAGGCTTGCCGACCAGGGAGTGGAGGTCGCCTGCCAAAACGACCCGGCTTTGTTGAACGGACTCAATATGTACAAGGGTAATATTACTTTCAAACCCGTGGCGGAGGCGTTCGGCCTCGAACAGTCCTATAAACCGGCTCAGGAAGCGGTTGAGCGCTTTGCCCCGAAAAAGCGGTAAACTGTGCGGACGAATAGGCGTAGATGAAACGACATAATTTATCGCTTGCCTCAAATTGGGGACTACCATATTGTAGATATCGAGATTATGCCATTGAACCATTGCGAGATACGTATGTTCGATATTACATTTTGGCGCAAAATCTCCCCCCGTTTAGTCGTGATCCGAAGCGGAGAACACGAGAATGTTTATGTCCGACCGCATAAACAGGTTAAATGCCACAATCGACAATTATATCTACGTCTGGTCATCAATTCCATCTTTCGTTCCGCTGGCCGAAGTCCTTCAAAATGATCGACAAATACTGGTTGAAAAGCTATTGACCCTCACCGCCAAAGACGTCCCCAAAGGCCGGGATGGGCGTGATGCAGTGCGGCTGTACCTTCTTGGCCATGCGCTCGAGCGCATCGCAGGCCGAATCACTTCCGAGCATTTCACCATTTTCCGGGACCAGGAAACCGTCCAGGTGATTTTGGAGGATTCATTCGGGTTCATAATGGAAAGGGACCGGGACGATATTCTGATTCCACATCAGAATGAGGCGCTGAAAATCCTTATACAATGTCTTTTCCGTAAGGTGAAACCGGCAGACCAAAAGGACGTGTTGTGTTTTCTCCAACTTTTCTCCCGCGAAAAGGCAAACTTGCACACCGACCAGGACAGGACCATGCGTTTGAGATCGATGATCTGGTTCATTTACCTGGCGATAGAAATTATCAATGCTGAGCAGATCGCCTGTATCAAAGGATGCGAATACTTCAGGAACAAATTGCGGGAATTACTTGAAAGCTCCATCCGGGGCACTATTATAGATGAAGAGTCCAGATTTCCGGGGTTCGAAGGCGGAAAGTGGGAGTCAACTCTTTTCGGCTGGCTACAGGGCGAAGACCGCAGGCAGTTTGTCGAAAAACTCAAACGCCAGTTCAACATGGACAACAGGAACGACCATGCGAACAGATGCCTTCTCGCCGATCACAGGAAGTGTGTGCTGGAGCAGGTTTTGACTTTGTTTTGCCGATAGCTGTGCGGAATTCAAAATTTTAAATTCACTATCGAATGTTTAATATGCTTCTGTTTCCACGGTTTTTCTTTTCGGAGAGCAGATTGAATTCGGACCAACTTTTCGAGAAGTTTCCAGACCTTCTTCTTTCGAGCTTCAGATACCAGATGCTCTTGGGCAAGATCCCTGCCGAGACGGTGCAGTTGGTTCTCGAACCGCTCCTGTCCAATTTCCATGAGCTTATGCTCAAGCTCCCGGCCCAGGTCCAGAAGGATTTCGAAAACATACTGAGGA
>OMOE01000116.1 GCA_900290365.1 Syntrophobacter sp. SbD1
CGCTTTGCCCAACCGAAGCGCTCCAGGCAGCCTACGTTCTGACCGATGCGCTGATATCCGCCCCGCCTGCCAAACCCGAGTCGGAGGAATAGGTAATTATATGAAGATAAATCCGGATCTTATTTCTCCTTGTGGTCTTTATTGCGGAGTCTGTGCCATTTATATCGCACACCGTGATAATAACCGCAAATTCAAGGAACGGCTTGTGAGCCTGTACAAGGGGGAAGTTTCCGGAAAAGGGACTCTCCCCGGCAGTGAGGACCTTTCCATAGAAGATATTCAGTGCCGAGGCTGCTTGTCTGATGAACTGCTTATGCATTGCCGGCAGTGTGAGATCAGGGACTGCACACAAGATAAAGGTTACACCGGATGTTATCAGTGCGACGAATTTCCTTGTCAGTATATTGAAAATTTCCCCATGACTGTTGGCAAAAAGGTTATTTTGAGGGCTATTCCGTATTGGCGAGAGGTCGGTACTGAAAAATGGATTCAAGATGAAGAAGCCCGCTATATTTGTCCGGAATGCGGCAATAAAGTTTTCCGGGGCGCTGTAAAATGTAATCAGTGTAAGGTGAAGTTGGATCTGGACTAGTACATTGTCAACTAAGTTTCAATATGTTGTCGAGTGATCGTCACCCCGGCGAAGGCCGGGGTCCAGTGATCTTAACTAACTGAAACAAAACTGGATTCCGGCCTCCGCCGGAATGACGGATTGTGCGTGGAACCATTTACTACTTAGTTGACAATGCTAGTTGTTGCGTTTCACAAATCCCCGAATATACAGTTTTGAAATTACGAGAAATTTTCGTCATTCCGGCGCGTCACCCAGGAGATTTTTGATCCGGGGCGGAATCCAGAGTGTTTATAGAGAGTTGCAGGCGGAAGGGACCGAACCCCGGCCTTCGCTCGGGTGACGACCGGTTTCCCGGATGTATACGATTTCGTTTTGCTTTTCGTGCATACTGGGGTATTTTCACCGTGCAGGAATCTGTCATTCAATTCTTCCTAAATTCGTTTAAAGGAGAGTAGCAATGGGGTTCGAACTTGGGCTTCCCGGACAATTTAATGCGGCCGATTATTTTGTCGATCGAAATGTTCGTGAGGGCCGCGGCAATAAGGCAGCGGTCCTGTGTGAGGACCGGTCTTTCACCTACGCGCAGATTCAGGCCGGCATGAACCGGATCGGCAACGGGCTCAAAGGTCTCGGCCTGAGAATGGAGGACCGGGTATCGCTGCTGCTGCTCGATACAGAAATGTATCCGCAGGCATTTTTCGGGGCCATCAAGATGGGGGCGGTGCCCGTCTGCCTCAACACGCTGATGCGGCCCAAGGATTATCTATATTTTCTCAACGACAGTCGTTCAAGAGTACTGTTCATCGATGCCGCCCTGCTCGGCGTCATGGAAACGATAAGAGAAGACCTCCGATTTCTCGAGCACACGGTCGTGGTAAACGGGCCTGCGCCCGAATGGGCCATGTCTTTGGATCAACTGGTCGAAGGCAGTTCGGATCAGATGGATGCGGCGCCTACCAGCCCTGACGATTCCTGTTTCTGGCTCTATAGTTCGGGATCGACCGGCCAGCCCAAGGGTGCTGTTCATCTGCAACACGACATGGTCTATTCGCTTGAGACCTACGGAAAGCAGGTATTGGCTGTTCGGGAAAACGACACCTGTTTTTCGGCCGCCAAGCTGTTTTTTGCTTATGGACTGGGAAATGGCCTCTATTTCCCCTTCGGCGTTGGCGCTACGACTGCCCTTATGCCGGAACGGCCCACACCTGCCTCCGTCTACGACACCATCGGCCGCCACCGGCCAACCATTTTTTTCGGTGTCCCGACCCTGTATGGCGCTATGCTTCAGCAAGAGGGCAGTCTAGATGGTGTAAGGCTCTGCGTATCAGCCGGCGAAGCGCTTCCCGCCGATATACTCAGGCGGTGGGTGGAACGGCACCACGTTCAGATTGCCGACGGGATCGGTTCCACGGAAATTGTCCACATTTTCATCTCGAATAGTGCCGACAGCATAAAACCTGGAAGCTCGGGGAAAGTGGTCCCGGGCTACGAAGCCAGAATTGTCGATGAAAACTTCGAGGACCTGCCCGTCGGGGAGATCGGCACGCTGCTCATCAAGGGAGACAGCATTTGTGCATGCTACTGGAATAAGCACGAAAAAACAAAATCCACCTTCCTCGGCGAGTGGATAAACACAGACGACAAGTACTACAGGGACGAGGAAGGTTTTTATTACTATGTGGGACGCAGCAATGACATGCTCAAGGTAGGAGGCATCTGGGTTTCTCCGGTTGAGGTCGAATCCTGCCTCATAGCACATCCGGCGGTCTTCGAATGCGCTGTAATAGGCGCGCCAGATGCGGATAATCTCATAAAACCCAAGGCTTTCGTCGTGCTGCAGCCGGGGTATTCACCCGATGCTCAAATGGAAAAAGAACTAAAGGAACACGTCAAGAAGGAACTTGCCCATTACAAGTTCCCGAGATGGATCCAGTTTGTGGAGGAGCTTCCCAAAACGGCCACCGGAAAGCTCAAAAGATTTGAGCTGAGGAAGCTTTCAGAAGGAGCTTAGACTGCCGAGCTTCGCTCGGTGTCGCGGGCTACGGGTTACGCGTCAACAACGATTCGTGACCCCTTAACAGCGGCTGGGTGGTGATCGTGGATAGCCCGGATTCCGGAGATCATAGCGAAAAAGTTGGAGCAGGTCGAAAAAGGGACCTCTTTGAGGTCCTAGTCTTGCTTATTTTCATTGTGCCCCCGATGATCGGCTCCTTTTTTGTTTCAGAGGGAGATAATCTACACTTTCCGTCCCTGGCATTCTCAGTCCTTTCCGAGGACCTGGCCCTTATGGGCCTGGTCCTTTTCTTTCTTTGGCGAAATGGTGAACCGCTTGCAAGCATCGGGTGGAAATTAAACGGTCTAAAAAAAGAAACCGCGCTGGGGGTCGCGTTGTTCCTGCCGGCCATGTTTGGCCTGTCGCTTGCCGAAGGGGTCTTCCAGAAGCTTGGATTATCTACCCATATGAGCCACCTGCCTGAATTCCTGACCGCTGTGGGCCCCATGGAAATGTTGCTTGCCTGCGTACTGGTTATCGTTGTTGCGATTGTTGAAGAAACCATCTTTCGCGGCTATCTTTTGCTGCGCTTCAATAATCTAACCGGCAGCATCTCAGCTTCGATCCTCATCTCATCGGTTTTATTTTCGATCGGCCATGGTTATGAGGGACCTGCCAACCTTGTAACACTTGGTTTGCTGGGCATAATCCTGGCCCTTATATATATCCGTAGGAAAAGCCTGGTTGCTCCAACGGTGATTCATATGCTCATCGATTTTTACGCACTCGTTTTGATGCCGCTGGCCGGGCTCAAGTAGGCCGATTTCTTGCCGCCGCCGAAGGCAGCGGCGAACCCGGCTGCGGTCCCACCGCCCGCCGCCGAAGGCAGCGGCGAACCTGGCAGGCGGTCCCACAGCCCGACATCAGCAGCCCGCATGAATTCCTTTGTCCTTCTCCAGCGCGGCTCTTACCCAGTTGGCATCTCCTTCAAAGGTCAGTCTTTCCGAATGCCAGGCGCGCAGTGTCCCTCTGTGTCCAACGCTGGTCACAGCGGATTGAGGCAGATTGCTCTTAAGCAGTTCGTACAGGACTGCCTCCGATGTCTCATCGATTGATGCCGTCGCTTCATCGAGGAATATGAAGTCGGGCCTGATGAGTAAGACCCTTGCAAACGCGAGGCGCTGCTGTTCGCCCGGGGAAAGCACCTGAGACCAGTTCTCATCCTTTTCCAGGAACGCGCCAAGGTGGCCCAGTCCGCATTTTTCCAGCACTTTTTCCAGCTCTTCCGTCCGGTAGCCGTTCGAATGCGGATAACAAAGCGCATTGCGCAGGGTCCCGAGGGGCAGGTAGGGTTTTTGGGGCAGAAACATTATCGAAGATGAGCCCGGCAGGGACTCAGTTCCATGACAGTAGGGCCAGATGCCCGCCAATGAGCGTATCAAAGTACTCTTCCCGCACCCGGATGGCCCGGTGATAAGAAGGTGTGCTCCCGGCGCGATATTGAGATCGAGATCCCGGACCAGGACCTTTCCATTCGGCAGAGAAACGTTCAGGGAGTTGGCTATTATAGCCTTTTCGGAAGAGTGAATTCGCTTGATCCCCCGCAGAGATTCCGAGCTTTCCATCCTTTCCATTGTGCGGGTAAAGCCGAGCAGCCGGTCTATCACTGCTTTCCATTTGGCTATTGTCGTATAACTGTTAATAAGATAGGAAAGCGCTCCCTGCACCGCTCCGAATGCGCCGACCGTCTGCATGAGTCCCCCCAGGTGCATTTGGCCCGCAAAGAAAGCAGGGGCCGCCATTAATAGAGGGAAAATCACTGCTGCCTGGTTATAGGAGTTCGTCAACCAGGAAAGCCGCTTTTGCCGCCTCATTATTCTCCAAAAGTTGTCCATCAGGATATTGAATCGATTTCGCAGATGAACCTCTTCCTGGTTCTCGCCTCCATAGAGCGCGATCGACTCACTATTCTCACGAACCCTGACCATGCTGAAACGGAAATCGGCTTCAAATCTTTGCTGATTGAAATTTAGCAGGATAAGTGGTTTGCCGACGCGGAGGGTCAGCCAGGTGCCGAGGATGGAATAAAACAGGGACGCCCAAACCATGTATCCCGGAAATTTGATGGCTGAGTGAGGGCCAAGGGGAATTGTGAGCGTTCCCGACAATACCCAGAGGATACCGAGGAAAGAGACCAGCATGGCAACCTTATTCAAAAGGTTCGTCCCGAGGTCGATCGTTAACTCGGTAAATAAATTAAGATCTTCGCTTATACGTTGGTCGGGGTTGTCGGTGGAGGCGCCGTCCAAATTGATCCGATAATATGCCTGATTGGCCAGCCACCCCTTCAAGTACTTGTCCGTCAGCCATTTTCTCCATCGGATTTGAAGCATTTGAGTCAGGTACAGCATATATACGGCCATGCCTACATATGAGCCCGCCAACACGCAAAAGCGAAGGACCTGGTGTAAGAATTTGGCCTTGTCGAGGTTCTGCAGAATGTCGTAGAACTCCCTGATCCATACGTTTACCAGCACCTGAATATAGACCATACCCAGGTTTATCGCGACTATCACAACAAGAAGCCCGATGGCTTTCCATTTGTCATCCGACTTCCAGTAAGGAGATGCAAGCTCCCGGAACGCTTTGGTTAAATCAGACATTTGTGAGATTCCATATCTTCGAAGAATTTCAGCAGGCTATCGTAAGCCGCTGTGACGGCACACGTTCACAACGCATCCTCATGATAATAAAGGGCAAAGCGATTCCATTCAAGTGGCGGCATCAAAGTTTAAACGTGCCGTAATCCGGGAGTGGTCCGGCGACCGGGCGTGGAAGCTTATGAGTTTTCAGTTTTCAGTTTTCAGTTTTGAGGTGGCTCAGACCTTGGCAGGGTGCTGAAAAAGGCTTTTGGGCACACAAAACACCGGAAAATGTTCATATTCCGTACTAAAAACTAATAACTGAAAACTGTTCGAGTTTTGAGACTTATTTGTCTTCCTTCTCTATCGGATAGCCCGCCTCCATCCAGGCCTTTATTCCGCCCGGCTGACGGTAGACGTTCGCATAGCCCAGCTTCGTCGCCCACATTGCCGCGTTGTGGCTGCGTCCGCATTTCGTAAATCCGCAATAAAATACGATCTTACGATTCTTGTCCGGACCGAGGAGTTGCTCGAGGGCCGCTTTCTTAGCCTCATCCAACTGCGACATTTCTTCCACGGGAAATTCTATCTGAAGCGCGGTGGGAATGTGGTTTTTCTTATAACTGGCTTCGAGGGGCATAGTGTCGACTATGAGCATTGGCTCTTTTTTATCCAGCCATACCTTCAGTTCCTCGGTTGTTACGATCCCGTAGCCGCCATTCCTGACCTGATTTGCAAACTGAACCGCAAGTTTTTCGGTCTCAATTTCTTTAACGCCCCATTCAAGCGCATAGACGACCCCGCTTGTGCTACACGCCAAAATACAGCCAAGGACAAGTGCGATGAGCTTGCTCTTTGTAATCATCCCCGCTCCTTCATCTCTTTAGTTTTTGTGGGCGGTGGGACCGCCGACCAGGTTCGCCACTCAAACCTTCGGCGGCGTCAAGAAAATCTCCCCCCCTCGCGGATCCGTCGCCACGCTATTAGATAAAACGTTGTGGCAATTAATCCCAGGTCCCTCAGAAAAGCCGCATGAAGACCGTTTCCTGCATCGATTTCCATCTGCGAAAAACAGCCGCAGTCCACGTCGAGATTTTTCCGGATCGCGTATCCCAAGGTAAATAGAAAGCAAGTCAGAAGCGCGCAAACGACTGCGAGGCTTCCCCGGATGTTAAACAGCAGGCCGAGTCCGGCCAGTAGCTCAATGGCTGGAAGACCAATTGCCACAGGAACGAGAAATTCTTCCGGAACAAAACCGTATGCTGAAATAATTCGGGCAAAAGCACGCGGAGCAGCGAGCTTGGCGCCTCCGGCTATGGCGAAGACTCCACCGAGCAGGACGCGCACAAGAGAGCAAAACCAGGGAGACTGAAAAAACAGTCTCCGAAGGAATGCCAAGACAGACCAGAGCATAACCTTTGCGCCTGGATTCACTGCTTTTTTAAAAGACGCAGTGCGGAGTTCCCGCATGCTCCCGCCCTGCGTCTCCCCTTTCTATTTCCCGCTCGGACCATGGCATGAGGGTGCATGACATGCCGGCGCATGACATGCCGGCGCATGGCAGGCCGGTGCATGACAGCTTGCCGGGGCGGGCGATATCTTTTTTTCCACTTCCTTTACCTTCAGCATTTTTCGTCTCCTTTTCCGGCTAAAGTTTTTCTGAACAGTCCACAAAAAATCTTCCTCAGGTCCTGTTGGGTCACATCACGGAGCAGCACCTCATCATAGTCGGATTCCGGTTCATCCATTTCCAGTTCGGCCCGCACTGGTGTTTCCACATCGGTCTTTTCCCTCATCTGCGCCACTTTGTTTCTCGTTTTGTCCAGAATTGGCTCCAGGCCGGCGTTATTGCTGATCCAGCGATCGCATTCGTCATGGCTGCCCACATAGAGAAAAGCGATCCCCTGGTCCAGCATCATGCCCACGAGACGGTAGCCCCGGACGAGATCGAACTTGATACAGTTCTTTATCCTGGCTTCCCCATTACGGGTAAGGCGTCCCATGAGCTTTGGATCGCAACTCCCGCCATCAGCGAATCTGTCTATTATGGTTTGAGCGTGCCTGGCAGCCGGTGCGGCACAGGCCCCTCCTTTGAGAAGGGTTTTGAGCTGCTTGGTAAGGTTGGCGTCCTGATAGACGTAGAGAGTCCCAGCCATATTGGAAACTCATTTCAACTGGAAAATTGAATCCGGGCAGGAGGCTTTCCATTGCCGGCGTGAGCCGGCGCACTCCACCTTGCGATTTCGAGGAAAGCCTCAATCCTGGTTCGCAACTGCTCGACATCGGAATTGGAATAATCCGTTTCCACGTGCAGAAACGGCAAACCATGAATTTTTTCGACGCAATCGCCTATAATACGTGATTCAATGTTATAGGTGTGACAGCATTGCAACGTAAGGTCGACGACGGCATCCACGCGATACTCGTTGATCAGCCTGTTTAGCAGGGTCAGGCGTCCGGTATTGGGTGTTATGCACGAACAGGGGATTTGCAGGTAACGGCGGGCGAGAGCAAGAAACGGATCCTTTTCCTCCTCATCCACAAGCAGGTCCAATCCCTTCACTCCTGTGCAATTCTCCATGCACACCACCGCCCCTCCGGACTCCTCGATCATACTGAGGACTTTGTCTGAACCCTTTCCGATGGGACAACCGGTGAGAAGGACCCTCGGGGCGTTCGTCTCGAAAGGCGAAAAACCATCGACTGCAATGGCTTCCATTTCCGCGATAAATTCCACCAGCAGACTTATGTATCTTTCAGGGTTGACGAAGCAACTCTTTGTCTCCATCACCGTCATAATGTCCAAGCCGGAGATCGGCACTCTTTGTGCCCTTTGGAAAAGGGAAATTCTCCTGACAAGCTTCCTGATCCTGTTGTGAATTCTGATCTGAAACCGGAGATGGTCTCTATCTATCCTCTGCCCCGTGGACTCTTCCACGAAACTGCCGAGCCTGTGGATTTGTTCACACCAGAATTCAAGCGCATGAGGCTCAGCCGCAGAATAGGGAAGGTGCATAAGATGCAGGGGCTTAATGCGCCCGAGAAACTCGTACATCTTTTTTTTGCCGTCGCAGGTGGTCTCTCCGATCAAAAAATCGCTCGCCGAGAAAAACGGGCATGTATCGGAAACAGCATAGCCATAGCTCGATTTAATCAGGGGGCACAGGTTAGGGGGAAGGGTCTTCTCGGCGTCGGGGATCGGCTTTTCCTTTTTGCCGCAAAGGCTGACCGGAATTGCTCCAGCAGCCCGCACAATCTCCACCGGCGCAAACAGGCAGTAGATGCCAGCCACTTTTTTCCCATTATCCTGCAACTCGGAGACTTCGAGCAGGAAACGCTCACCCGCATTTTGAAATTTTTCGAAACAGTCCGGCTTCATTGGTATCAAAACCCATTTTTTCCACAGATTGCAGCGCCCAGGGCGCCCACCATGTCCGGGTTGCCCGGTACTATCACCGGCTGCCCCAGTTGCTCTTCGAGCAATCTTACGACGCAAGGATTGTGGGCGACACCGCCCGCAAACACCACCGGGGCGGATACGCCCACACGCCTTAGCATCGCTATGGTTCTCTGAACGATCGCCATGTGCAGTCCCATGGCGATGTTTTCAGGACGTTCTCCCCTGGCCATAAGAGAGGTGGCCTCGCTTTCGGCAAATACGGTGCACATGCTGCTTATCGCTATACGGCGGTCGGACCGGAGCGCATATTCCCCGAATGATTCCAGCGGGACCTGGAGAGCCGTAGCCATGAATTCCAGGAACTTGCCGGTGCCCGCTGCGCACCGGTCATTCATCTCGAATTTGAACACCTTGCCGGTTTCGGAAAGGGATATGACCTTTGTATCCTGCCCTCCGATATCCAGGACGGTCCTGGCTTCCGGATGAAGGAATCGCGCGCCCAGCGCATAGGCCTGGATCTCTGTTATGGTGGAGACATCCATTTGCCCGAAGGATTCGGCAAACAGCTTTCTGCCGTACCCGGTTGCTATTACCCGGCCGCCTTCGAGTTCCCCCATCAGTCTGCGGCATTGCCCCAGGGGGTCGAAAGTGGTCGGGGTTTTCAACTGGCGCAAGATCCCGTCCGCGTTCAGTACGACCAGTTCTATGGACCGTGAACCAATATCTATACCGGCAACGGTTTGATCTTTGCTCCGGGATTTCATGAAAAATATTCCGTTATCCCGCTACCGTGTCATCTCAATGAATGCTTCGACGCGCGTCTTCAACTGCTCAACATCTTCCATGCTATAGTCCGTTTCGATCGAAAGCATGGGGATGCCCGCCCCCGTGAGCGCCTTTTCCACCTTGAATGCTTCCATGGCATAGGGCTGGCAGAATGAGAGCCCGTAGTGGATCACACCCTTCACATTCAGGTCCAGGGCCATATTGACGATATTGTCCAGCCGCTCGGTATTTGGCGTAAAGCACGCACAGTCAATTCGCATGTAGCGGTCCACAATGGAGTCGAGCATGTCATCGAGTGTGCGGCCGCCCTCATCGACCAGGTCGCGCGTATTGCGGGTCCCTATACAGGATTCTTCGCCAACGATAATTGCCCCCGAGGATTCGATTACATAGGGCAGCTTCCAATTCGGAACGGCCATCGGGCATCCGGAGAGCATCAACCTCGTTGTCCCTTCAGGGGCGATTCCGGTTCCGCTTTTTACCCTCTCATCCAATTCATCGCACAGTTCGCCGATCTTCGTGGTGAACCGGACTGGATCATCATAGAAAGATATCTGGTTTATCAGCAGAGCGTCTCTTCCGGAAATCGGCCCGGGGTCTGCCGCCCGCAGACGGTTCAGGCGCTGGAGCACGCGGCGGCGGTTGTTCAAAAGATGAATGGCATCTTTGAGTGAATCGGCAGTGATCTTGTTACCCGTTGTTTCTTCCACCTGGCTTTTGAAGCGCAGGAGCTCGCTTTTCCACAGTTGCCGGTCGGATGCGTTCTTCATCTGCGGAATTTCCATCACGTACACCGGAGAATATTCGGAAAAGATTTCGTAGGCCTTTTTCTTGCCGTCGCAAGTGGTCTCCCCAACGATCAGATCGCATGATTCAATGAATGGGCAGAGCTTTGCGAGTTTGAACCCGACAAAAGATTTGATCAGGGCGCATGTGTTTCGGGGAAGCACTTTTTCCGCTTCGCCCTTCCCGATTTCCGCCCCCGCGCATAGCCCCACCTGAATGCCCCCGGCAGCGAGCACTATTTCTTCGGGGACAAAAACACAGAAGGTCCCCACTACTTTCTTCCCCGATGCCTTTGCGTCCTGAAGCTCCTTTATCCTGAGCCCGTGAACTTCGGAGAGCACGAAGTCAAGATATTCCATACCCTTGAGCCGCCCCTGCTGGCTCATGTAGATGTCCCCGTAGAACTTCCCGAGCACTTCGAGCAACCCGGCATGGGCTTCCAGGTCAAGATTGAGTTTTTCCCACATTGCATCATGGATATTCGGCATAAGACCTCCTGATTTTAGATTTGGGGCTATTATTAAATTGAATCCTTCTATGATGCAAATAGATAATTCCTATCGTACGCTTTATAACCATTGGAATCCCACGGACTTGGCGGTATAATCCCGGCAGTTTTCAGTTTTGAGTTAACTCAAAACTAAAAACCCGAAACTCAAAACTCTTTCAGGAATTATATGAGCAGCCTGGTTGGACAGCCCGCGGTCGACTTCGATCTTTGCGATGCTGATGGAAATGCGCGTCGCCTCGATGATTATCAGGGATCATGGCTTTTGATGGTTTTTCACCGGCACCTGGGGTGACTGCCATGTCGAGGCCATCTGCTGCAGTTGCAGCGGCACGGAAAGGAGCTTGAGCGACGAGGTGTCGAGGTGCTGGTCGTTACCTTCGAAACTGGATTTTTTGCCATGGCCTATGCAGAGGATACGGGTCTTCGCTGGCCCCTGGTGTCGGATGCCGACCGTGAACTTTACAGGGCCTATGGCATGCTCAAAGCGAGTTTGATGGATATATGGGGGCCGGCCACATGGTGGGCTTACTTAAAAGAGTTTGCCCACGGGCGTCTGCCAAGGAAGTCGCAGGGTGAGATCAGCCAGAGAGGGGGCGATGTCCTGGTGGACCCGGCAGGAATCGTGCGGCTCCATCATATTGGGCGAGGTCCCGGGGACCGTTATTCCGTAAAATCCATTCTGGCGGCGCTGGACCGGTAGCATCGATTCATAAAAGAGTGGGGAGCTGCCCCCCCACACCCCCTTCGCCGCTGCGCGACACATATCGGCACTGGTGGCGGCGCCCCGCTTAGAGCGCGTGGCCTAAATCCCTGGGAGGCAGGGGGATTCCTATTGCCGGCGCCAAAGGTTTGAGTGGCGAACCTGGCCGGCGGTCCCACCGCCCGCGGCACAAACTGGCAAGCTATTTGCTGCGCCTCCTTATGAAATCGCTTCGGCATGGGTGCGCCCCGGTCTTTGCAGGGACCCTGCAAGGCCCGGCCCCTCTTTCCGTGAGGTATACCCACGGGGTGGGCAGAAGATGCTTGGATTACAATCCCTGGATTCGATTACATTCCAGTGTACGGAAATCCTGCATCAATGCAGGAGCAACCATACAGGAAATGAATTTTTCCGTACATCCGGAGGGATACAAATGGAAGACCACCCCGAACTGGGACGCACCCATCTGGAGTTGGTCAGGCAGGCCCTGAAGC
>OMOE01000127.1:0-39068 GCA_900290365.1 Syntrophobacter sp. SbD1
CTTCGAAGGGGAGGGCTTTATGCCCTCCCGGATGCCCCGACTTGAACGCAATCGGTATAAGGTGGCAAGCAGAGTGTTCGACAGAAAGAGCGTTGGCAAGACGACCGGGGGAGGTAGCCGACTTCTCGGGCAATATCGTGGAGTCATGCACCGAATATTCCGTTTATCGGTAAGGACCCAGATGGGAAAATCTTTCTATGGAATGAAGGCGCCCGCCGGGTTTATGGCTATGAACCCCAGCGGGTCGCAAGGCCGCTCCGGCCGGCAGTTATTTCCTCTCGAGCGTCAGGGCAAAACCCATCCCGCCGCCGATGCACAGTGTGGCCAAACCCCTTCTGGCATTCTTGCGGTTCATTTCCATTGCCAGCGAGTAAGTAATTCGCGCTCCAGTGCATCCGATGGGATGTCCGATGGAAATCCCGCCGCCATTGACGTTGACGTTGCTCCAATCCATTTTCAATTCCCGCATGCACGCCAGCGCCTGGGATGCAAAAGCCTCATTGAGCTCGACAAAGTCCACCTGGTCAATGGTCCATCCTGCCTTTTTCAGGGCCAGCCGCGTAGCGGGAATCACCCCACAGCCCATGTAGGCCGGATCGATGGCGCCCGCTGCATAGGATTTGATGTAGGCCAGGGGCTTTAGTCCAAGTTCATCGGCTTTGTCTTTGGACATTACCAGGACGGCGGCGGCGGCATCATTGATTCCGGATGCATTGCCCGCTGTGACGGTTCCGTCTTTTTTGAAAAACGGCTTTAATTTGGCCATTTTCTCCAGGGTCGTGTCCATCGGGCGCTCGTCGACTTCGAAAACAAGCGGATTGCCCTTGGGCTGTGGTATAGTGACCGGGACGATTTCATCCCTGAGTTTGCCCGAAGCAATTGCCGCTCTGGCGCGCTGGTGGCTTTCAAAACCCAGTTTGTCCTGGTCTTCGCGGCTGATCCCGTATTTTTCGGAGATGTTTTCCGCAGTCACCCCCATGTGATAGCCGTAATAGAGCTCCCACAAACCGTCATGAACCATCAGATCCAGTGCTTCCACATTGAACATGCGGGCTCCGTCCCGCAGGCTCGGCATGGCATAGGGGATCAGGCTCATATTTTCCATACCGCCGGCCACGATGACGTCGGCATCACCGGCTGCGATCGCCTGGGTAGCCAGGGCAATCGCTTTCATTCCGGAAGCACAGACTTTGTTGACAGTAAAAGCAGGGGTTTCCTTGGGCATACCGGCATAGATGGTGGCCTGACGAGCAGGGTTCTGGCCCTGGCCCGCCTGGACCCCGTTGCCCATTATGACCTCGTCAACCACAACTTCACGGTGCGAATCATCCCACTCACGATATTTTTGCTCAAGGTCGATCAGAGCGGCCCCTTTCAACTTATCCGGAGCAAAAGAAACCATATCCGCTGTAGCCCTGGGCCTCAGGCCGGCCCGTTTCAAACTCTCCCGAATGCAAATCGCCCCAAGCTGGGCCGCCGGGATATCCTTCAGAGATCCCTGGAAAGTCCCGACCGCTGTTCTAGCTCCGCTTACTATCACCACTTCTCTCATAGTCTTCTCCTTTACCCCCGGTAGCGCGCAATAGAGGTCCGCTTCAACAAAGAATTATCAAACAGACGAAATCCAAAAAGAATCAAGGATGCAATGTTAGCAGAAGAGGCGGCCCGTTTCAATGGAGCCCGGAGAGATCTCGCGATGAATCCCCGGCAAGGTGAAGAAAAAGGGCCTAAGGCAGGGCCTTTTTTGACAGGATTTACAGGATTAAGACCAAAAGAATGAAAAATTAAATCCTGTTAATTGTCCTGAACAGAACTTGATGCGACACCGGTCCAGTTTCCCTCTGGGGTTTGTCAACGACAGCGGCATCTCAAAACTGTCTTTTATCTTCTTATTTAATCCTGTTAATCCTGTAAATCCTGTATAAGCTGTTTTTTATTGTCGTCTTCTTTAGTTATGTTAATCCTGTAAATCCTGTTTAATCTTTTGTCTTTCATCTTCTTCTTTAGTCATGTTAATCACGTCTAAAGTTGTGCCTTTAAGAAAAAGTCTTTGCCAGGTCACTGTCGATTACATAGATGCATACTTCTTTTGCGCTATGCTCATTGTAACCGTATTTTGTTTTGAGATTCCGTATCAGAAGAGATACATCCTCCCTTATACGCTTATCGTAGGACTTAAAGCTCTCAGTAGCGTAATCTTTTACAGCGTTTCTGAAATTATCGTTTTTAAGGAAAGGATCCAAAACGTTTTCTTTCAAGTTGTGGATATATCGGTCGTGCAATGACTGATATAATTGTGTTTCATATATCGGTTTTCCTTCCAGTAATATTTCCTGCGCCAGTGTCTTGGACGCATACAGGTTCTGTACTTCCTGCCTGAAAGTTATGCGTTTGCCTTTTTCGGAATGTGTCCCCAGGATCTTTCGCTCGATCGTTTCGAAGAGTTCCTCGGTGATCTCCAGTTCATCTCCCGTGAAGGTGCATTTCTGAGTCTGCCCGCTTTCGAAGTTTACTGCGAAAAGGTAATTTTGAACCTGCCGGGAAATGTGCTCTTCGTTGTAGTAATAAAGTGACTCCTTTACCTCCTGAAGCACGGTATAATTATAAAAGTTCACCAGGGAGTCAAGAAAACCTTCGGGAACCGGCCCGCCCCGGTGTTGGTTAAAAAACAGGCGCAGCATGACCATCGTTGCCGGCTTGCCCTTTTTGGCATAGGCCTGGTAGAACTCGTTGAACATCTTTATGGAATCTCTGCCCGTAAAACCTCTATCGCCCTCCGTCTCGGATTCGGCAATGATTCTGCGCCGCCTCTTTGCGGTGAAATTTCTTCTATCTTCTTCCGACAGCCAGGAAGGAATGATGCCGGAGTATATGTCCATTTTGAGAAGCAAAAGATTTCGATCACAATACAACTGGTATTTGTTTGAATTGGGAATCCATTCCGCCATGCCGTCAGAATGGGGGCTCAACCTCGATGAAATAATGATCTTTGCAAAATTTTCAAGCACCCTGGGAAGAAAGTATTTTTCGATTTGGTGTCCGAAAACGTTTCTATAGATTTTGACTTCAGTGTTGTAGTCGAGGACATATGGGATTTTTATATAGGTAATACGATCCTCAAAGGACTGAGTGTCAGNNCATCAACCTTATGGACTCCTTCACTTATTATACCATGTAGATTTGCAAAACGTTCATTGTTATGTCCTTTTATATCCATAATGGAAAAAATACCATTATTTGTATTAGCATACCTAGAATAAACATATTTAACTCTGTGGCTATCCGTTAATAAGGTATTGAGATTGGTTTGGAGATGATGGTTGGTTACGACCTTATCTTTGGGTACGCTATCTCCAGGGTTGAATACGCTTATTCCAGTTCCAAGTCGTCTGTTAAAAAGATATCTTCTGGCAAACACCATTTGAAGGACTTTGCTTGGAGAATCCAGAATATCAAGAAGGGTGTGATATAAAGATTGGCAGATAGTGCAGGGGTTGTCCTTGAAAACCCATTCATACTGTTTGTGTGAAAAAAGTTTGTGCTTGAATTCCTTGTTTTCTATCAATTCATTGAAAAAGTCTCTGCGGTATGCTTTGGGCACCAGGAGCAAAGGGCTATCATGGCTGGGACATGCGATTTCGAGATATTCCTTGTGGGCATGCGTATTGGATTCGCCTCCCGGGTGAGGCTGTTCGTAAGCGGAATCGTACATGAACCCGGAAGCGGCCGGCGGGTCCACCGGCTGATTGGCCATAAGGTTTCGAAGCTGCTCTACAAGGTATTTGGCCGCCGGGTCCGACCCATTGCCCAGGGCCTTCCTGTTGAGTCGCCATACAGTCTCGAAGCTTGCTCCGTCTTCGGTTCCCGCGTATTGCTCGAATTTGGTGAGCACGTTATTGAGGAAAGTGCTTTTACCGGACCCGTGGGGGCCTTCGAAGATATAGATCCTGTTTTGCCGAAGTCCCCGCCTGAAAGAGGAGATATGCCCGAGAAGCCTGTTTACGAAAAGGCGGTCTCCAAAAAATGGATGGTCGGTTCCATCTTCAAACAGGCGACTGCAATCATAGCAGACATAGTTTATGGATTCGGGATCGTCGGTGTATTCGTTTATGCCCTCGCCAATGTAGCTGTGGATCATGTCGTAGAACATCTGAAAGATGTTTCGGAAGATGCGATCCGGCGATTTGGCGGCGAGATCAAGGTACTCCGAAAAACTGAACAGCGTGCGTCGTTCCCGTTCTTTTATCTTGTGACAGAGGTCGGCCACTAAGTTTTCTGTATTTTCCATCTTTTGTTCCATTACAGGACTGCCTTTGATAGCTGCCTGTCTTTCATGGTGTAGAGCACTCTTTGGTATGAGGGGCTTGCTTTGGACGAAGGATAGGCCTCCCCGGGCTGATATTCCCTGGCTTTTCCAACCGGCTCCGAAGTCTCGAGTTTTACCGGTCCACCCCAGAGATACTCGATTCCAATCATTGTGTTGGAGATGAACTCCTTTACCAGCGGCTTGCCCTCAAAATGATGGTTGAGGTAAAGGCAGTTGTCTTCGGTCGTCGATTTATCGATCTCGATGTACGGCGGATGATAGAGCTGCTCGAGGAGCATCTGCCTGTAGTTGCCAGCGTCTCTGCTGCGGACGTAGTATTCCCAGGTCTTCCTGGAGCTGTTGAGTCTTCGTCCGGCCACGAAAAGTTTGTGCCTGTCTACGAATTCCTGGTCTACGAAGTTGTTGATGAACATGAAATCATCGAAGTCTTCCCTGACCCTTAAGACGCAGTCCATGCCTGAGCCGGTGGCCTTGTCATAATCGCGCCGGTTCCGGGCATTGCCGATTTTCTGGAAATCGTATGAATACTTCCCTTTGTCGGCCATCTCTTCAATGTGGCCGAAAAGCCGCATGCCAAGGGCATAGGGATTGATTCCGACCTTGGGAAGAGCGGTCACAAGCGCGTTTATCCGGGCAAAGCCCACTTCGTTGCCCCTGATCCTGTCATCTTTTAAGAAGAGCCTTTCATGCCAGTAGCTCGCCCAGCCTTCATTGAGAATTTTGGTTCGCATCTGTGGCTGGAAAAAAAGCGACGTCTTCCGAACTATTTCCAGGACCGATTGCATCCAGCGGTTTTCTTCCATCTGCAAAAATGGTGAATTCTGCTGCACAAATTCGAGCAGGTCCATAACCCCTTTGCGGCCCCCTTTTTTTTGCCGGAGGAAGAGGGCTTCAAATTCCGGATATGTCCTGACAACGTCCGAGAAAAACACAGCTTCAGCTATCTCGGCGTATTGCCGTCCAGTCTCGTTATAGCGGTCCACTTCCTTGAGATAGTCCGTGATGCTGACTTTGCGGATCGTCTGCAGAAAGATATCGAAATAAAAGTCGAGTTTTCCGGATGTCTTTATTTCCTGGGGCTGGTTCAATTCGGAAAGCTCCGAGTGGAACCCGACTAGGTTGTCTATGCCTCGGCTGAATTCGATGACGTAATCGACCCAGCGCCCTTTTTCGGAGCGCAGCATCGCTATCGACCTCTTGTCGGAGAGTGCTCGTCCCGCGAAATCCTCATCCCATGTGTGCTTGAAGAACATGTTGTTTTGGAAAAAATCGATGTGCGCCAGAACGTGGTAGAAAATCATAACGTTCAGCCAGTCCGGATTGTTGTCGTTATAAAAGGAAATGGCTGGACGGGTATTGATGACAGTCTCGTATGGATTAAAGGAAATGGCTGGACGGGTATTGATGACAGTCTCGTATGGATTGTGGGGATAGAGTTCGTATTTGCCCTTCTCCCTGAGGACCTCTACGTCATTTACCCAGTAATCGTAGAGGGTCGGGATCATGTTTTTCGGAGCGAGTTCAAGCAGGTCCTTGTTGGTGACGATATATTCGAGCGTTTCATCCCCAAAACGCAGTCCTGCGTTCCTGGCTCTTTCCTTACATCCTTCCATTATTCTCTTGGTGTGCTGATTGATCAACTCCATCTTCATCGTCCCGCAGTTGAAAGCTTTTCATCCATTTGTCACAAGGTCCGTCCTCAGTATTACGTTAGGATAGCAGCTTCTTTATGCCTTCTATGAGGCGCACCTCTGTGGCGTTTTCGCCGACACTGTCCAGACGAATGCCCCGCGGGTGTTCGGTCAGCAGGCCGGAGGCGTTTAAATATCTTTCTACAGAGGTTGTTCGGTCTGGGCTCGTTGCAGCAACGGTCACGCCGATCCTGTTAGCAAAGCTGAGAGTCTTTCTGATCTCGGGGATCGCCTCGCGTCCCTCGGAATCCCAGTCATCTCCGTCGGTTCCGTGGAAAACATATATATTGTAATCGCGGGCAAGATTGCCCTCTTCCACGATCTTGTTGACGAGACGGTAGGCGGACTCCACACGCGTGCCGCCAGCAACCGAAGAGTTATAGTAGGTATAAAAATCCGTGACTTCCCTGGCTTCGGTATCGTGCACGATAAACTTTGTTTCCACCTGCTTTTCATACTGATAGATGAGCCAACTGTAGATAAGGACATGCTGGGTCACGACGACCTCAGTGGGCAGACCGGCCATGGAACCGGAGTAATCTCTTAGAAAGAAGATCATGGCCTGTGATTCGTAGTCCTTTTCCCTGGACAGGATTCGATAGACTGCATCTCGCGGAGAGACAAGGAGCCGGCTGGGGTCGATTTCTTGTGGATCGGAGATGTTGTTCAAATTGATGTTTGTCTCGATGATTTTTTTGAGAGTGGCCTTTTTGTCCAGCAGCTGACCGCTCTTGTTATGTCTGTCTGTCAGGTCATAAGTGTAGCGGGTGAGCGAGCGCTTTTTCCCTTTGCTTTTGAGATTGGGTAATTCGAATTTTTCGCCCAGTATCTTCCCCAGGTCGTAGGCGCTCGATTCAATCTCGTGCTCTGCGCCACCGCCCTGTCCGGCGCCCCCGGCCCCGGAGCCGGCTGAACCATCATCAGCACCGTCAGCCGGCTCTTCCCCTATTACTTCCCCTTCGCTGCCCTCGCCAGTTCCCCCTGATGAGCTCTCTTCCCCCGGTTGACCCTTTCTTACGTCATGAAAAAACTTCTCTTCGACTGTGGTTGGTACGAGAATGATTTTGTCCTTGCCCCCACGGCCGGGTTTCACCAGCCTTCCGACATGAATCTTGCGTGGGAACCCGTCTTTTTCACGCTGCTTGTCACGTTCCAGCAGTTCATCGATCGCGCTCAGATTGTGAAGGTAAGTGCCGGCGGGAGGTGAAGAGTTTTGAAGAAAAACAAGGTCGCCCCAGCCGTAAAGGCCCCTCAGCAATGCCGGGCCCGTTGATTCGCACCCGTGCTCACCCGCCACGTGGTGGACCGAGCCGGATAACTCTTCGATTCTCTTTTTATCTGAGTTCGGAATCTCTTTTCCCACGGCGGTCCCCTCATTTATCGCTATTGACTATCGCTATTGACTAGTTCTCGTCGCTCCTGGTACAGAAATACTCTACGGTTTTTTGGGCGCAGGTCTGACAGTATCCGAGTTTTTCGAGCATGGCGTGAATGATGCGATCGTAGAGCTTTTGATTCTCCTCGTTGGTGCGGTTGGCCAGAGCGCCAATTAGACTGCCGGCCCCCGCAATGTCGGACTTCAGCCTTACGTCCGTTACCGCTTTTACGAGTTCGAGGTTGTCCATGAAATCGTAATCCCGGTCCGAGGACATCTTTTGTCCGTATATTTTGCGTATCGAGGTCCTGAAAGACTCGCGTTGTTCCTGAGTCTTGAGCCCAAGCCTCTCTTCGACGCTCCGAATGTAGCGCTCATCGATCTTGAGCGCTTTAAGCTCTCCGGTCTGCGGGTTCTTGTATTTCCACATCTTGTCGGGACCCAGGTTCTCGGCGTCTATGCCGATGATCATGTTGACGTAGTTCATCACGTCCTTGCGAATGGCGTGCGGCTCGTCCATGTAGGCATTGAACATCTCGGTCATGACCCTTTCCCGGTAGAGTCCCTTGGCTATCTTGATATCATCGAGATACTTGGCCCTCTCGCTCGCCTCGGGAACATAATCGAGCACGACTCGTTCCATGGACCTGAAAACGTCGTAAGCGAACATGCACTGACCTTCGTTAGTCTCGGAAGTCTCCATGAGCAACTGGATTGCTCTGCCGAGGTTTCTCTGGCCCAGTCCCTTCTGGCCGAACCGCTTGGTGATGTCCGGTTCGTGGTTGAGTGTGTCGATAACCTCTGCCAGCGTTTTGATGCTTTTCTCTCCGGCCACTTCCCCTGCGGACAGCTTCATCATTTCGATAGCGGTCAGCTTTTCCGTTTTGGGCAGCCTGCTCAGTACTACCGCAATCGAGGCTGCGGTGTTCAGATTGGGATCCTGGTGGAGTTGTTCCTTGGTTAGCGTGGTTTTTGCCTCGCTGCCGATAGCATAGGCTGTCAGCTTTTCCTGAAGCCGGTAATCGGTGTTGTGGGCCACGTAGCAAATCCTGCACCGGTCGACGATAGGCGCTTCTTCCTTTTCGGCCAGAAACCTGTTGAATTCGGAGTTGTTGCTGGTGGCAATTATCAGAGTGTCGATCGGCCAACGGAAACCGTCAATTTCTATGTTCCGGTTCTGGATTACCCCCAGGTAGACCTGTACGAGGTCCTTTTTGTTCTTGAAGATTTCGTCGCTGAAATGGATTCCTCCACCCGCCACTCGCGCCAGGGCGCCTCGTCTCAGGTCGAAGCGGTATGGATTGTTCAAGTCCGTAATGTGCAGCAACCTCTGGATGGATTCTTCTCCAAGCAGGTCGACGGCCGACGAAGTTATCTTATCTTTAGCCGAGTATTTCCCGGTCATGGTCCCCATGCTTTCGCTCAAAGGGACCGGCACGACTTCAAAGAAGCTCAACAGCTTTTCAGGGTCGCCATCGCAATGTTCCCGGATGTCATTGAGAATGTAGTCGCTGCATGCGCCAAGAGGCCTGTAGTTAAGATAAAGCTTGTCGATCTGGGCGTCTGTAAATCCTCCCAGTTCCGCCAGGTATTCCTTGTTATTCTCCTTGGATTGGAGGAGATTCATGGCTAAAATTATTGGATCTTCAAAGGTTTGGGACTGGATTGTTTTAATTTTGCCATAACTGCCGAGCTTTTCCAGGTTCCTGATGTTGAAGGAATACCTGCGATTTTCCTCTTGAGCCATGAAATCCCTGTAGAGTGTGCACAGGTAGTCCACGAAAAAAGTCTTTCCGTTGCCCGGCTCTCCAACGAGAACAAAAGCCATCTCCCTGGAAGACCCCCCTTCGGCCGCATCCTTGACAAAGGACACGAAACTGTTCACCTCGTCATACATGCCTATAACATGTTTCGGGGAGGTTCGAAAAATCTTGAAGTCATAGGTGCTCTTGCCGTTTACCAAGACTTTTTCGATCGAAGCGAGTTCATTTAGAATCATTCTCGCCACGGCTTGATAAGCATTTTCAAAATGCCTGTTGCCATCTTTGACTTGCCCGATATGATACCCGAGGGTCTTTGTATTGTTCGCGTCCATCTCTTACTCCAAAACTGAAGAGGTTACGTCGGTCCGGGAGAGGTGGCGAAGGCCCCTTTTTCCCCTAGTCGAATTTATTCAAGGTTTGTGCCAGGAATCCGTATCGGTTAAGAATTATTCTTAATACTGGAAATTCATCACTTTACTGGAAATTCGATGACTTTTTAATTCCCGGCCATGCAATGGTCAAGGCTTCAACGATGACATTTTTTTGGCGCCGTTTTTGTGTGCTCCATTTATTTGATTCGCATTTGATATTTTCTGCGGAGAAACTCGATCCAAGATCTTCTTGGTTTTCAAAATTTGGGGAATAATGTATGGTCCCGCAACTACCCAAAAAGGAGAATGTAATGAACATGTTTATTTCCGGTTCACTGGCTTATGACCGTATTATGGATTTTCCCGGTCGCTTTGTCGAACATATTCTGCCAGAAAAGATTCACGTTCTCAACGTCTGCTTCAACATAAACGGTTTGGTCGAAAAATTTGGAGGCACAGCCGGAAACATTGCCTACAGCCTCGCCATGCTTGGAGAATCCCCCTTCATTGTGGCTACCTCGGGGGAGGATTTCTCCCGGTATGAAGAATGGCTTGTTCAAAACAGTCTGCCAACAACGTTCATAAAAGCGATTCCGGGCATCCTTACTGCCGGCGCATACATTACCACCGACCTCGATGACAATCAGATAACCGCTTTCAATCCAGGAGCAATGGCCTTCGAGGCGGACCTTCCCACTGTTAACGGGACCAGTGAAGTGTTCATCGGGCCGGGTAACAAGACTGACATGATCAATTTCGCGCAAAAAGCCCGGCTCGCCGGTGTGCCCTTTTTCTTCGATCCGGGGCAAAGCCTCAATATTTGGACTGGCGATGAACTGAGGGAAGCGGTCTCAGGTGCGCTCTGTTTTATCTCTAACGATTATGAACTCGCCCTGTTTCGGAGGATGACCGACTGGACGATGGGCGATCTCTATAAGCGTGTCAAAATAGTAATCACCACCATGGGTTCCGACGGGGCCGTCTTGGACGTCGAAGGCGACAGGATGTTGATACCTGCCATCCCGGTCAGTGATGTCCTCGATCCGACAGGAGCGGGGGACGCTTTTCGCGCTGGGGTCCTCAAGGCCAGGGCCATGAATCTTCCATGGGATGTAGCATGTCAACTGGGGGCGACGTCAGCATCATTTTCCGTTGAACATTACGGAACGCAGGAGCACCGGTTTAACTGGGATGAATTTTGCCAAAGGTACAGCAGCGCCTATGGCGCCCTGGTGTGCTGAATAAATATATCAGCATCTTCGCCAGGCCGACACGATAAACACGGGATTGAGGGCCTCCAGCCTCTGGTCTTTGCCGGTCGGGACCGAGCGGTTGACCTGGATCTGAACGGTTGATAGATCGAAGTTTTTGTCCTTCCAGAATTTGTTCACCTTTTCGAGTGTCTGAAGTAGGACTATAGTCTGAACCACTCTTCCGCCCGGAAGGAGCCGTTTGGCCACCGTTTCAAGGATCATGTCCAGATCGTCGCCGCTTCCCCCTATAAATACGCGGTCTGGGTCGGGAAGTGCGCCGATCGCCTCCGATGCCCTTGCGCACAGTGCCTGCACCTCCGAGATGCCGAATTTCTCCAGATTTCGAAGAAGCATGGAATACCTGGACTGGTTCTGTTCGATCGCGAAAATACGCTTCAACCTTGCTATTGCGGCGGCTTCCACGGATACGGAGCCGGTGGCGGCGCCAAGGTCCCAAAGGACCTGGCCGTGCGCAGGCTGAAGCATAGCAAGCACAACCGCCCTCACTTCCATCTTCGTTATCATCCCGGCTTCACATTCGAACGCCTCATCGCTCAGGCCAAAAACAATTTCCGTCTTGTTGCTTTTGGCAGATTTGACGGCGGATTCGGCGGGTAGAACAACAATTGCGCTCAATAGCGAAAACTCTTCGCCTGCGGCATCCCGGGGTGAAAATGAACGTATTCTCTCCGAAGGGATTCCCAGATCCTCCCCGATAATGAGCGTGCATTCGCTCTGGAATTCGATCAATTCGCCTGCGATCCATTGCGGCTTATGATCCGGGTCGGTGATTACGGCGGCCTTGCGTCCTGTGTTGAGGATGTCCAGAACTCGCTCTATGCCGGTCTTGGCTTTTGCGCCGTGGAAGCTTACGGTCTCGATCGAATCCCAGTTCTCGCAAATCCTGGCGCAAAGGGTCTGAATGCTTGTGACATTGGGAATCACCATGAGGCGATTCTTCCCGAATTTGTCCGCCAATGTCCTCCCGATGCCGAAGAACAAAGGATCGCCGGAGCAAAGGACGGCCACCCTTTTTGTGGCCGAGATCCTGCCAATTTCTTCCAGGCTCTCGGAAAGAGGGGACTTGAAGTCAAGTTTTTCGCCGGCATATTCGGGAAACAATTCAAGATGTCTGCTGGCGCCGATCAGAATTTGCGCCGCTTCGATCCACTCGAGCGCTAAACTCCCCAGACATTTCGGACCGATGCCCATTCCAATCGCGGCAATAAGAGGCGGCTTCCAGTCACCGGGTTTCAAAGAATTTAATTCCTCGATTCTTTAAATTTATTTTATGTCTGCGAGCAGGCTGCCGTTGTAGTCGAAAAGAAGCAGCCTGATCCCGGCGCCCTCCCCCGCAAGCTGCGCCGACTGTGCGGCGGCCCTTCGGGCAACCGATTCGATAATATCATACGAACCTTTATCTGCAATAAACTCCAGGGCATGCCGCGCGGTGTTGGCCGAGTTCAACTGCCGGCAGTGATCGGCATCATAGTTCAGGCTGCGAGCTATTGCGGCCAGGAAGTCAAGATTCAACGGCACTGTATGCGCGTGGGTATTGGGATATCCCTGGGCCATCTTCAGTGCCTTGCCGAAAAAAACGCTGTGAATTATTCGGGAAATACCGGACAGGCGACTCTGTTGCAAGGAGAAAGCAAAAAAATCAGCAATCTGTATGAATGCCTCGGCAGGAAGTTCCGGAAGGAGTTGCCTGGCGAACCGCTCGCTTTTTCCGCCGGTGCTCAGGACTGCCGTGTGGCAGCCGTTCGATACTGCAACTGATAAAGCGGCCTGGATGGTCTGCTCGTAGGCTTCGTTGGAAAAAGGTCTGACAATGCCGGTGGTGCCCAGAATGGAGATCCCGCCGATGATTCCCAGGCGAGGGTTGAGTGTGTGCCTGGAGAGCTCTTCGCCCCTTGGGACCTCGATTTCAACCTTGACCGAGAAATTGTTCGGGTGACTGCGGGTCCCCTCAAACTCCGTTGCAGCATAAAGGGGCAGTTGAAGGACCGGCTTGCCGGATTGCAAACTCCCGTTGTCAGTAACGGCGAGATTGGACCAATTCAAATCCGGCGATAGGGATTCAAGGCGCCGGATTTCAATGGCAATATTATCGGAAAGCATTTGCCTTGGCACCGGATTTATGGCCGGCTCACCGGTAGCTGCCGGAAGGCCTGGCTTGGTTACCAGGCCAACCCCTTTGCCGGCGGTCAGCAGGATTGCCGGTTTTGACGCTCCGCTGTGCAAAAGATTGATTGTCGCCCTGATCTCTGCTCCGTTTGTGATGTCGGGATCGTCTCCGCCATCTTTTATGACCGAGGCGCTTGCGATCCTGCCCTGGATTTTGCTCCATGCGACAGGGACCGGCAGGTATACGCCGGAGGGCAGCCTGACGGCTATGACTTTGGCCGGGATCCCGGTGACAAGGTGGCGCAGCGCGGCCCTGGCAGCCGCAGCGGCAGCGGTTCCCGTGCTGAAGCCGGAACGCAGGACGGACGGACGCGACCTGCCTTTCTTATTATTGGATTTGGGATTATCGGGCATCGATATCATCAGGGCTCAAGCGAAATTTACCGCTTTACTCACTGCTCTTATCACTACTTTTGGCGAGTTCCAGCAGTGCGTGGATAATGGCTACTGCAACCGAACTGCCGCCTTTTCTTCCCAAAACCGCTATTGAGGGCTGTTTTGTGATGTTCAGGAGTGCGTTTTTCGATTCTTCGGCCTGTACGAATCCGACAGGGACCCCTATCACAAGGCCAGGGCGGATTCCCTCTTCATCTATCAGGCGTATCACCTCCAGGAGCGCTGTCGGCGCGTTTCCAATTGCGATTACAGCCCCATCCAAACCCGAAGCGCAATTCCGGAATGCTGCAAGCGTGCGAGTCACTCCCATCTTCTCGGCAAGTTTCTGGTTCTGCCCATTTTCAGCCGGACAAACCACCTCGTTGCTGTGCCACTCAAGACGCCAGGGAGAAAGCCCGGCCCTGATCATGCGAGTGTCAGTGTAGATGGCGGCGCCCTTCTTGAGTGCTTCTATTCCGCGGGCGACGGCGTCGGATGTGAAATGAATCCTCTGAGCATAATCAAAATCGCCGGTCGTATGGATGACTCGGCGAATTACCGGCCACTGATCGTGAGGGAATGAGTGCCGGCCCATCTCCTCTTCGATTATGCGAAAACTCTCTTGTTCGATCTCGCGGCCCGCTTTGACCAGGCCGGAACGATTCCGTGATCCCTTTGGAGGAAATTGGAGTATCAATTTATTTTCACCTGAAGACTGAGAGGAAAGACTTATAAACATGCGATTTCAAAGATCGCAAAATTTTGCTATACAATATACTAATTTAGCTCTGGAGGTCAATCCATAGTGTTTCATTTATGATCAGCGTTATAATACCGGCATACAACCGGGCGAAGCTGCTTGTTGAGGCTGTCCGCTCCGTTCTCGATCAAAAGGGCGTTCCAGAGGATGTCGAGATCATAGTTGTGGACGACGGCTCAACGGATAATACCGGGGAGGCGCTTGCATCTCTTGGCGGGGAAATAACATATTTAAGGCAGGAGCATTCCGGGGTAAGCAGGGCTAGAAACCTGGGCATATCGAGTTCCAGGGGTGAGTGGATAGCGTTTCTCGACTCCGATGATCTGTGGCTGCCCGGAAAACTGCGTGCACAGATGGGCTTTTTTTCCGATCACCCGGAAATGCTTTTGTGTCAGACCGAGGAGATCTGGGTCCGCAGCGGCAGGCGCATAAATCCCAGAAAATATCACAAAAAACCGAGTGGGCATTGTTTCCCGTTCCTGCTCGAAAGATGCTTCATAAGCCCTTCAGCCGTCGTTATCAACCGCAGGCTCTTCGATTTGGTCGGATTTTTCGACGAATCCCTTCCAGCCTGCGAAGACTACGATCTTTGGCTGCGGATCGGATGCCGCTTTGCTGTTGGACTGGTCGAAAAGCCGCTGGTTATAAAACGCGGCGGCCACCCCGACCAGCTCTCGGCAACCGTTGCGAACCTGGACAAATACAGAATGGAAGCTATTGTCAAACTGTTGCGCACGGCGCAGCTCAACCCCGAACAAAAGCATGCTGCCGAAGAAATGCTCCAAAAAAAATACCGTATCTATTCCGGCGGATGTCTCAAACATGGAAACATTGCTGAAGCACACAGGGTCGATGCGCTTGTTGGTGAGTTGTTGCCAATGCGCTGAGCGCTTTCGTCCTTTCAATATCCATTGGCTGCTTTTATAATGATTGAGTATTGTCGGCAAATGGGTACTGGCAGAACTCGAACCGTAAGATGGGAAAAGGAGGTTTTTATGCTTTTCATGGCGATATTCAGCTATTCTCCCGAAGACCGAAACTTGGTGATCGAACGTGGAATGGGCTCGGAAAAGTCGGTCGGAGTCACGATCAAGGGCGAGTGGTTTGACCTTTCCGGCCATAGAGTGTTCCGGTTGTTCGAAGCCGAAGATGATGCGCATCTGGCTTCGTCCATATTTAGTTGGACCGACCTGGGCGTAGCGGAAATCATACCCGTGATGGAAACGGAAAAGGCATTGAAGATGCTGAAAAGAGTGGTGAAAAAATCCTGAACGAACTGGTTGCGGGCTGGAATCTGAGACAATTCAAAATCCGCTTGCTTTATATTTTTTAATGTTGGAAAAAGCCTCATACTTGTTTTTGACGATTGTTGTCGGGTCGTTCGTAAAGCGGTTTTGAAAGTGGAAATCCTGGCATGGTGAATTTCAAGAAGGCTCGTGAACGCATGGTGCAATCCCAGCTCGCGGCACGCGGCGTTCATGATGAGCGGGTCCTGGAAGCGATGCTGAAGGTACCGAGGCATCTGTTCGTTGATGAAGCGCTCAGGGACCAGGCTTACAGCGACCATCCGCTGCCCATTGCGGAAAAGCAGACTATTTCCCAGCCCTATATAGTGGCGCTCATGACCGAGAGCCTGAAGCTCAAGGGCACTGAAAAAGTCCTGGAGATAGGGACGGGTTCCGGCTATCAGTCGGCGATACTTGCCGAATTAGCGGGCCGGGTTTTTTCTATCGAACGCTATCCGGAGCTTGGGTATCGCGCTAATTCCATACTCAGGAAGCTGGGATATAAGAATTTCATCATACGTGTAGGAGATGGTTCGCTCGGCTGGCCCGACGACGCACCCTTCGATGGTATTATAGTCACGGCGGGCACTCCTCAGATTCCGCAGCCGCTTATAGATCAGCTCTCTATGGGTGGCAGGCTGGTTGTACCGGTGGGCGACCGGCTTGCTCAGGATCTTTTTCTGATAAGGCGGGAGGCGGAGGGGATTGAGAAAACAAATCTGGGCGCGGTTCGGTTTGTGAACCTGGTGGGGAAATGGGGATGGAAAGAATAGAAGTCGGCAGTACAATCATTGCAGTGGTAGGAGCCGGGACGAGCCAGCCGGAATTGACGGAGCTGGCGGAGGAGGTCGGGCGCGAAATTGCACGCAAAGGGGCACTTCTGGTTTGCGGAGGTCTGGGAGGGGTCATGACCGAGGCAGCCCGCGGTGCAAAGGAAATCGGCGGCGTTACGCTCGGAATTCTTCCAGGACCCAATACGACCGATGCAAATGAATACATTGATTTTCCGATAGCAACCAACATGGGGCACGCGCGCAACTCCATCATCGTCCACACTGCCGATGTTCTGATCGCGATAGGGGGCGGATACGGCACTTTGTCCGAAATAGCACTCGCGCTAAAGATCGGAAAAGGAGTGGTGGCGCTTCAGCCAACATACCACATCCCCGGGGTCATAACGGCCCAGACGCCGCTCGGGGCGGTTGACGAAGCGCTCAGACTTGTCGAACTCGGCTGAGAACTACTTTGACCGATACTCCCGAGGTGATTGACTCCATGCCAAAACGCAGCATGAAAAAGGTCCCGCAGGAACCCTGCGCCGTGGACCCCGGCTCATCGGCCCCCGCCGCCGGGAGCCCTGATGCTCAGAGGCTCCGGCGAGAAAATGAGGCCTTGCGAAAAGAACTCGCAGGGGTGCTTGCCAATGCCCTGGAAAACGAAAAGATATGGAGGCATTTTGCGGCGATCGAGCGAATCCTTTTCCGGACCCGTGAGTTGGATCGGCTTATCGAGGAATTGCTGCGGGAGATAAAAGACCGGTTCCTGTCGGGGCTTCTGGTTTTATACCTTTGTCATCCTGAGGCCCTTGAGAGGTTCTTCCAAAGTGAGGCGCGGACGAGCCGTGAAATAGACTCGGGAACCTGGATTTCGCCTCTTGACGGCGAATCGGCGCATGCTCTTTTCGGCTCGGCCCTAAAGCCGGTGCTCTTTTCAACCGAAACGGACGGCTGCCCCTCAATTTTGACCGGGAGCGGCGCAACTTTACGTTCTGCGGCTCTGATTCCACTTAAGATAGGGGATATTATCTTCGGCGCTCTGCTGCTTGGCAGTCCTGATCCCGCAAGATACAACCCCGAAGACGGGACCGATCTTCTCGAGCAACTTGGGGTAAACATCGCTCTGTCCATGGATAATTGCCTCACCTATGAAAAGGTCCGTGACTTCAGCGTAAAGGACCAGCTCACAGGTCTTTTCAACTTTTTTCAGATACACACGATCCTTGGGAAGGAATTCAGAAAGGCGCGCAGGTCGGGGAGCGCGCTTTCCGTCCTGGTGGTCGACTTCAATTTCGTTCATGACTGGGATGAGTTCGAGAGCGGCATGGAAGTGCTGAAGCATGCGGTGCGCCTGCTGGCGGATATCCTTCCCAAAGAGGGCTGCTTTATGGGCAGGTACGGAAGCGACGAATTCCTGATAGTTCTTCCCGGTGTGCCCGAAGATGAAGCCAGGGAGGTTATACCTCATATTTCCTCTACGTTAAGAAAATCCCCATACCGGGAGGGCAATACGGCCATTCTCATCACGACGGCCATCGGTGTGGGCGCTTTAAGCGAACGCACAACCGGCGCGCAGGACCTCGTAGATTCCGCCTGTGCCGAGCTCTGCGATTTGAAGCTGCGCCACGCGCCCGCCGGTGAACAGGTTTAAGGGTTTTGACGAAGTGTGAGGATAATTTTTCATTCTCTTGCCTTTATGCCCCGCTCATGATAGTAGAAGAAGTTTTATCGGGGCGTAGCGCAGCCTGGTAGCGCACCTGCCTTGGGAGCAGGGGGCCGTAGGTTCAAATCCTATCGCCCCGATTTGATTTTGCGTCTTTCTCGCCTATGTTCAAAGGAAGACCTTGTAGCCTGTGCTCAAGGCCTTGGCAAAAAGTTTTGCATTCTTCTTTCCGATGGGACGCTTGGCGTTCTCCATTTCGGATATGTGGCGTTGCGGTATGCCTGTCATTTCGGAAAGCTGCCGCTGGGTAATGCCTTCCTTGTACCTCGCCCCACGCAAACAGGCGCCAGGCAGGTTTTCATCGGTGATCTCCGGGAATGCATGCCGCCAAGGTACGAAATCTTCAGTTTCACCTTCAGAAGTATCAACAAAGCCGAGAGCTTTTGCAAAATCGGCAAGCTTGCGTATCTTGTCGGACGGACCCTTGAATTTTATTTCCCGCATATTTTCAATATGGCGCCTTTCGTGAGTGCCGACATATATCACCTCTACAAAACGAATTTCACCGGCCGCTTCTTCCCAAACAGCAACGTAGGTAGGCTTTCCTCGTCTTTAGTGGCAGTGGTGCCGAGCGATTCCAAGTTTACCGTAATTTGGCCAGTTCCCCCTCACGGGGCCGTAAAGCTCAATCTCTCGTTCTAAAACGGCATAGGCATCCCTCACTTTTTGAGGGAATGTCCGAAGCTTTTTGTTGTACTGTACGTATTGCAGGAACATACTTGAGGATTAGCGAGGTTCTGCGCCTGGGTCAGAACCGCGAAAACTGGACAAAACGACGAACGATTGGGGGTCATGATTCCCTTTTTGGTGCAACTTCGGTGCAGGTTCAAAACGGCCCTTACCCCGTATAGGTTTGCGGGCGAGGCCGTAGGTTCAAATCCTATCGCCCCGATTTGAGTTTGAGTATCACGTCTAATCGGAGACGAGAGACTCATCGTTTTGGGATGGTGGTTTTTGCACTGCCGGTAGCGGGAAGAATACCTGGAAGGTGGTCCCCTGCCCAACCCGGCTATCGACAACTATTGCTCCTTCGTATGCTCTGACCAGCCCCAGGACTACTGATAAACCCAACCCACGGCCAACAAATTTTGTGGAAAAAAACGGATCGAAAATCTTTTCCTGCATTTCAGTATCGAGGCCGCAGCCGGTATCGGAAACGGAAAGACAAGCGTAGCCTTCTGCCTTGGACTCCCACTCAGGCGGGAAAACCCTCGATTTTTGGAATTGCGGTGAAGGCATCTCGTAGATTGCCACTGAAATATCACCCTCCTGGTCTCCTATAGCCTCCGAGGCGTTTAGGACCAGGTTGGTCAGGATCTGCTTCAGGTGCACGGGATCGGCCAAAATGATCGGCCCCTGAATCGGGATCTCGTGTTTTATATGGACATTTTTGGGCAGCGAACCACTCAGAGGTTGAAGCGTTTCTCCGATAGTTTCAGCAAGATAGACAAACTGTTTCTTATCAGTCGTTTGACCGATGCAGGCGAGCATCAATCCACTGATTTCGGCCGCTTTTTGAGAAGCCTCCATAGCCCGGAGAACGTTAGTGCGAGGGTTTGAGTCCTGAGGCAGGGACCGGAGCGCCAGTTCCAGGTTGCCCATCACAGCCATGAGCTTATTGTTGAAATGATGGGCGATAGCTCCGGCCATTCGAGCCAGGCTTTCGGCCTTCCGCACCTGGAGCAATTGCTGCTCCAATCTCAGCCGCTCTTCCTCCACCTGTTTGCGCTCGGTAATGTCACGAAGCGATTGTATCGCCCCGACTACATTCCCGGAACTGTCCCTCAACAGGGAGGCGGTACACCAAAGATGTGCGCCTCTTCCTTCAAAGACCCGTGGGGCAAAAGTTTCCCCGTAAAGCAAATCTCCATGTCTTTGAATGTCAGTGTACTTACTCGACTCAAGCTCCGGATCGGGTTTCAGGAGCAGATCGATGAGAATAGGTCTTTTCTCGCCATAGAAGGGGACGGCATACTCATGGTCCGCCATCTGGAGCATATCTGCTTTCGAAATGCCCGTCATTACTTCCATGGCTCTATTCCAGGCGATGACCTTGCCGCTGACTTCAATCACGAATGTGGCGTCCGGCAGGAACTCAACGATTGCATCGAGGCGATCGTGCGCCTTCCGAAACGCCTCCTCGCCCTTCTTGCGCAGGGTGATGTCGCGGGCGACATGTACGGTACCGATAATTTGGCTTTGCTCGCCCAAAAGAGGCGTTGTGCTTACCAGGAAGTGTCCACCCAGGCGTGGCTCATACACCTCGGTGACATGCTCGCAGCCATCCTTGCAGGAAAGGGCATGGGGACAGAACGCCGGTGCTTCCGTCAAGCCGTGGACAACTTTATAGCAACTTGCGCCGATGCACTGTTCGGGGGTCAGTCCGAGACGGTCCGCCATCGCTTTGTTCACCCGCATAATTCGGTGTTGCTGGTCCATAATGGCAATCAGGTCCGGCACGCTATCGAAGGTCCGCTCCCAATCCTGTTTAGCCCTCAGCAACTCTTTTCCCGACTGCGCACGCTCCGCTTCCGCCTTATCGATAATGCGTCCAATCATACGGGCGGCCTGTGCGATGAGGACGACCGTAACCGTCACCCAGAATACGGCTGAAATTGCCGATACAAGCGCGCTGTTCAAACTTGTAACCGCTCGCTGCAAAATATCTGAACCAATAACCGCCAGGAACCCGAGCGGCACGAATATCCTTAAGAGCATTGTGCGAATGGAACTGCCTGTAAACGGTCTAAGGAGAAATGTGCCGGGACCGGCCACGGCAATCAATCCAAAGGCAAGAGCCATAAAAGCAGCGCACGTTGATAGCGCCATCGGAATAAACGGCCCCACATAAAGAAGTGGTGTTCCGTATAGATAGCCCATGGTCCCAATGAAACCCGTCAATGCGGGAGGAAGTGCAAGAACACTTGCCATGTCCGGGGCCGGCTTCCCGGGCTTATTCCAGAGCGATACTAACAGGGATAACCCGGAAAAACAAAACAGCATACCCGTAAGGGGTGACATCCTGTTTGCGGGGAACTGGGCAAAATGTTCAGTGGAAGGGGATAACACCCATTCGAAGTCCAGGCCTGAATTGGAAAGGTACCCGATAAAAGCGAGAAGTCCGAAAAGCGACGTCACGGCCACTGCCGCCACAAAAGGCCAACGTCGAGCTTGCGCGGGGCTCAAAGACCGCAGAATAAGGATTGACCCTTGAATAAGGAAAGCGATACAGGTGCTGAGAGCAATGGGAATATAATTTGGTTCAACGCTGGTGAGAGCAGGCTGATGTAAAATCCATCCCGATATTCCCATAATGCCGATGAGGACTGTAGCCGAAGCGCTCAGCAGGGCTGCCTGTTTAAAATAACCTGATGGTGGCCGGTCAGTTGCCGGGATTCTCATTTCATTCTCGATTTCCCACGGGCTTGTCGAGCACTTGCCGAACCTTACTCGTCAAAGCCTCCAGCGTGAAAGGATTCTGAAGGAAGTTAACTCCGGCCTCCAACACGCCATGCTGCACTATGGCATCGTCTGTGTAACCGGACATATAGAGCACTTTCAGGCCTGGGCTTAAAGGATGCATGATTTGCGCCAGATCGCTTCCGCTGACACCGGGCATTACAACGTCGGTTATCAGCATTTGGATCGATTGTTCGTTCTCCTTGAAAATCCTCAAGGCTTCTTCACCATTGCGCGCCACAAGAATCATGTAGCCGCTTATCCGGAGGCAAGTGCTCGCCAGATCGCGGACACAATCGTCATCTTCCACCAACAGGATCGATTTGGATTTTCCCCGGACCACTTCACAATTAACCGGCCCCAGGTGGGGTCGGCCTGAATCCGCGTCCACTCGTGGCAGATATACCTTAAAGCAGGTACCTTGTCCTGGTTCGCTATAGACCCAGATATGGCCGCCGCTTTGCCTCACGATCCCGTAGACGGTCGCCAGCCCAAGGCCGGTACCCTTTCCCTTCTCTTTAGTAGTAAAGAAGGGTTCAAAAATGTGGGACCTGGTTTCTTCATTCATGCCGATGCCCGTGTCACTAACGGCAAGCATGAGGTAATGGCCCGGTTGTACATCGACATGTTGCTGTGCGTATGCTTTGTCCAAATACCTGTTTTGCGTCTCGATTGTGAGCCTGCCGCCCCGGGGCATGGCATCGCGGGCGTTGACGGCAAGGTTCATAATGACTTGCTCGATCTGACTGGGGTCGCCCATAACCCGTCTAAGACCGGGACCAAGCTCGCTGACCACAATGATATCTTCGCCGATCACTCGCCGGAGCATTTTCTCGGTGTCCGCAATCACGCAATTGAGATCGAGCACCTTGGGTTGGAGTACCTGCTTGCGGCTGAAAACAAGTAACTGGTTAGTCAATGCGGCTGCGCTCTGACCGGCCTTCCTGATCTGCTCGATGTTCCTGCGCAACGGATCATCTGCCAAAGAACACCAAGCTCCTGATTTCACGCATTGTTACCCCCCCCGAGACCGTTCCACGGAGACGACAGGGGATTGCTCGAATCCAGGGATTCGTCAGGAACTGATGCTTCAACCTGTTAACGGAATTGTGAGTCCGTCAGATTCGGCGCGAGATATACCTTTTGCTCTATTTGGCCGTGCAGTTTCCCCCGGAACTGTCAACGCTCTTCCTCTTCCATGCAAAGTCAAAGGCGGCGAAAAGCAAATATAGAAGGCGAAGCATTATTGGTAGAGATCGTCTCGCGACCATATTGTAACAGCTTGGAAATCCAAGGTAAAGTTAGCCTCATGCGTTATTTTATCTATAAGGTTTTACGTTCGATTACATCTAATCAAAAAGGAAATTGAATGGGAACGAAGACGTTCGAGGAAATGTACAAGGGAGTGCCTCCCTGGGAAATAGATGGGCCTCAGAGCGAGATCGTGCATCTTGCCGAACGTGGTGAAATAAGGTCCGCAGTGCTCGATGCCGGTTGTGGGACGGGTGAAAATGCTCTCTACCTGGCAGAGATTGGCTTTGAAGTAGTGGGAATCGATATTGTGCCGTCCGCTATTGAAAAAGCTCTCGGCAAAGCAAAGGGACGCTCCCCGGCCCCCACGTTCCTGGTTTGGGATACTTTGGACCTTGAGCATCTGGAGAGAAGGTTCAATACCGTTATTGACTCAGGATTCTTTCATGTTCTGCCTGATAAAAAGCATCCCGTTTTTGTAAAGAGTCTTGTCTCGGTGCTCAATCCAGGGGGGACGTACTTCATGGTGTGCTTTAGCGAACACGAACCTGGTTCATGGGGACCCAGAAGGGTGACTCAAGCCCAGATTCGAGAAACCTTCAACAAGGGTTGGCGAATCGATTACATTCGGGAGGCAAAATTCGATACAAACCTTGGTTCCCGCAAATGTAATGCCTGGCTTTCTTCAATCACATTAATCGCGTCTTAGTGAACTCCTAAGGGCGCTGAGCGGACGCGCAGGCCTTTGAGCGCCAGGGTCGCGGGGATGCATATCAGGCTGGCGAAAGCAAGAATGCGGAAGTCATCCATGTACGCAAGCAGGCTGGCCTGCTGGATCGCCAGATTATACATGGCCTGGTAGGTTTTTGGGTCCAGGAAATCGGCTGGAGCTTTCAAGGCGAAAAATGAACCGAGCTTATGAAAATATTGCTGGAATGCTGGATTATAAAAGGTGAAATGGGCAGATATGTAAGTCAGGTGCTCCTGAGCGTTTCGTGCGAGCAAGGTGGTTACCGTGGAAATGCCGATACTGCCTCCGAGGTTTCTCATCAGGTTGAAGATCCCCGCAGCGTTGCCCATCTGTTCGTTAGGCAATCCCCCCATTGTAAGGGTTGTAAGGGGCACGAAGATAAGTCCCATCGCAAGACCCATTACGATATTGGGGATTACGATGTTAGAAATGGAAATCTGCAGATTTAGCCCGCTCAGTTGGTAACAAACCCAGGCAAGGGTCGTGAAGCCGCAGGTGATAAGGATTCGGCTGTCCAGCTTTCCAATCACCCTGCCAACGAAAAACACCGCAATTATCGCTCCAATGCCGCGGGGGCTCAGAGCCAGGCCGCTGTACAAAGCCGTGTATCCCATCAGGCTCTGCAGAAAAAGAGGCTGAAGGGTTATGGTGCTGTACAATAATACGCCGACGATTGTTATCAATGCCGTCCCCAGGGCAAAGTTGCGGTTTTTTAAGACCCTGAGATTAACAATTGGCTGTTTTTGCCGAAGTTCCCAAAAAATAAACGAAACCATCGATGTGAAAGAAATTGCGGCCGCCCATCGAATCCACTGAGCCGAAAACCAGTCATCCTGCTGCCCCTTGTCCAGGATAACCTGAAGGGTGGCAAGCCAGATTGCCATGAACGAGAAGCCCAGATAATCGATCCGGGCAGTGGTCGATTGCCTGGCGGAAATCAAGTAGGGCGGGTCCTCGATGAATAACTGGCACATGTAAATAGCAAGTATGCCGATTGGCAGATTTATATAGAAGATCCATCGCCAGGAATAATCGTCGGTAATCCAGCCTCCCAGAGTGGGGCCAATTATTGGAGCGACCACAACACCCATGGCGAAAATGGCCATGGCCACACCCCGTTTTGCCGGGGGGAAACTTTCCATGAGAATTGCCTGGGAAATCGGCTGAAGGGCTCCTCCGGCCGCACCCTGTAGAATCCTGGCAACAATCAGCACTCCAAGCGTTGGGGCCGTTCCGCATAATGCCGAAGCCAGGGAGAATGCGGTGATGCACGTTATCAGAAATCGTTTGCGTCCGAAACGAATGCCAAGCCAGCCGGTCATCGGCAGCACGATTGCATTGGAAACCAGGTAGCTGGTCAAAACCCAGGTGGCCTCATCGGTGGTGGATGAGAGGTTCCCTGCGATATGAGGCAGGGCGACGTTTGCAACCGATGTGTCGAGTACTTCCATGAAAGTGGAAAGCATGACCGCAACGGCGATCAGCCATGGGTTTACACTCGGTTTCCATTCGGTTTCAGCTGGAGCGGGATTAATTGCGGCGGTCACGCCTTTTGAACTCCTTCATACATGCCGCCCTTTCAATTTAGAAAGATTCCAGGAAGCAGCCTTTTCAAATCAGATCCACCGCTGCCCGGCTCACAGGCAATCGTGATGACAATCGGCAAGGGCATACCATATTCTCGATCAATCGTTCAAGCTATTGAAATCGATTCGCCTCAATTCTACCTTTAAGACAAGTTTGGTTATCTATCTTTCTAAATATCCGGAGGTCAGCCATGCGAATGCTTCTAAATGTAAAAATCCCCAATGAGCAGTTCAACAAAGCAGTCAGAGACGGTAGTGCAGGCCAAAAATTGGGCAGCATTCTGGAGGAGATCAAACCTGAGGCAGTCTATTTTACCGAGCAGAATGGCCGGCGAGGAGCAATACTGATCATCGATATTGCTGACCCTTCCAAAATACCGTCATTTGCCGAGCCATGGTTTCTTGCCTTCAACGCCGACGTCGAATTCCGTATTGTGATGACGCCTCAGGATCTCGAAAAGGCCTGCCTGGAGGAACTCGGGAAAAAGTGGTCCTGAGTCACAAGAGCAGTCATCAGTCATCAAAATATGCCCTTCCAGGACCAGGTTTTGTGGTAGAAAGAAAATCTCTTTGAGTCCGGCTGCTCTGTGAAACTAACATCGAGTTTCTTGAAATTTTGTCAAGATTTTCTTGCCGCCGCCTAAGGTTTGAGTGACAAACCGGGCTGGCGGTCCCACCGCCCTGTGGTCTCATCCGGGAGGCTTGTTGAACATGTCCGCTCCAATTGGCCCTGAAACCGCAATCTTTAAGATGGAACCCGGCGAAGTCCTCAAGCAGGCAATTTACACCGCTGCCTCCATCTTAAGGGCGGGTGGGCTTGTATTATACCCGACCGAGACCTTCTATGCGCTTGGGGCTATCCCGGAGTTTGCGCAAGCAGTTCAAAAGGTGTTTGAAGCCAAAGGCAGGGATGTTCGAAAACCGCTGCCGCTCATCGCCTCAGACATTCAGGCAGTCCTGACGGCTGCATCGGAGTGGCCGCAATCAGCCGATGTGCTGGCGCGCAGCTTTTGGCCCGGTCCACTGAGCATCGTGGTCTCAGCGGCCGCGTCTCTGCCATCTGTGTTGCACGCGCAAACCGGCAAAGTCGCTCTGCGCATTTCATCTCACCCGGTTGCCTCGCTGTTGGCCCGGGCCTCGGGGGGACTCATCGTTTCAACCAGCGCAAACAGGGCAGGGGAGCCTCCTCCGAAAGATCGCGGAGCCATAGACCGGGAGTTGCTCCATGCGGTTGACGCACTGCTCGACGCGGGAGAATTGCCTGGCGGTTTGGCTTCGACTATAGTAGATGTTACCGTTCATCCGGCGGTGCTTATCAGGGCGGGCAAGATCGCCTGGGAAGACATTCGACGCGTGCTTGAAGGCTGATCGGCAGCAAAGATGTATAAGAGTCTACCGGTCCATGCCGTGTAGTGTATGGAAGAGGCCCTCTAAAGATTTAAAATCCGGGAATAATCCGAAGTGGTCATATCAATCCTTGCGATTTTAATATTATCATCGATTCTGGCAGGTTCTTTTGCGGCCTCTCGCCGCTGGAAAAGGCTTGAGGCCCCCAATACCCGTGTTGTGCTATCCGGCGGCGGAACGGGGGGCCATGTAAACCCCGCACTGGCCATCGCTGAGGGTATAAAATCACGTGAGCCGGAAACTCGGTTTCTTTACATCGGCGTAAAAAATAAAGCCGAAAGTGTGATTGTTAAAAAGGCAGGCTATGAGCTTCGCTTCGTCAGCTCAGAGGGATATCCGGGCATCAGTCCGTCGTTTGGGACATTGCGGTTTCTATCAAAACTCTGTCTCGGGATTGTTCAATCCATGGTTATGTTAACCATGTTTGCTCCAAAGCTGATAATTGCTACGGGCGGATATGTGAGTGCGCCGGTTATTATCGCTGCAATTTTATTAAAAAAACTGAAAATTGCGCGCGTGCGGATTTTTTTGCACGAGCAGAACAGCATTCCGGGCCAGTTGAATGTACTGATGGGCAGGTGGGTTGACAAAGTGCTTCTCACCTTCCCGCAGACCCTCTCTTTTTTCCCGAACGCAGCGGTGGTTGGCTATCCAATACGTCATTCGATCGTTCCGATCCCTTCGGAGCAGGCCAGGCAAAGACTTTCCTTCGCAATCCCAAAGGAGCGGGAGATCATATTCGCGTTTGGCGGCTCCCAGGGGGCGCGCACAATAAACCGGGCGATTGTCGATGCGCTCCCTTACCTCTTTGAGCACAGGGACAGGTTGTTCATTATACACGGCAGCGGCCTCGCCAGTTCCGCAGACTACGATGCGGAGGCAGACACCCAAAGGCGGATCGACAAAGCTCTATCGCGCGAACAATGCTCTCTACTCAAAGAGTTTTACTACCGTCAGGACTACTTTCATAACATCGAAGATATTTACTCGGTAAGCTCGCTGATAGTTTGCAGAAGCGGTGCGGGAAGCTTAAACGAGATTTCGCGCATAGGAAAACCCGTTTTGTTGATTCCCAAGGTCAACCTTCCAGGGGATCACCAGGTTATGAACGCCAGGGTTATGAAAAGCGCCGGGGCGGCAGAGGTTCTTTTCGAAGACACGGTAATGGAAAATGGAGGGCTGCTGGAGAAGCTGGACGGACAGGTTCTAGCGGAAAAGATAATAGCCCTGATCGAAAGCCCGGCGCGGTTGGGCCACATGGCTGAAATGAGCAGGAATTTTCTGCGGCGTAAGGCGATCGAACGGATTTTGAGCGAGATTTATGGGGATATGCGTTTTACGGATGGCAATGGCGGCAATGGAACACCTTTTAGAGATCTCGCCGCAAACGGGTGTCTCCTGCAAATGCTTTCGAAAGCCTATAGCGTTTCCGGACGCAACTTTGATCCGGCCTGCGTCGTGGACGACCCGGACGATCTTGCCTATTACCAGCACAGAGCGGCGGGATTGCTTAGCCATAAGGGTTGGCAGGACCGCAACCTGGGTGTTAAGCTTATCGGCCTGACCAGATACAGGGAAAAAATCCCGACCCTGCTTAAAATGCTCTCCGACAGGACCCCGGTGAGCCGGATGAAGAGGCTTTTGGGAGGAGACTACGAGCAAGTCGGGTTCATTCGAAGAAATATCATCCATGCGCTAGAAATTCTCGACCATTTCGACGCTGACGTTGAAAAACATCTGCTCGCGGCCATGGAAGACCCCTATTTCGAGGTCCGCGCTCAGACCTGCCGTACAATCGCTCATTTTGGCCGGTTTTTGGCCGGAAACGATGCATGTATAAGTCGGGTCCTCGAGTGCCTCGAAGACGAATGCTTCGAAGTAGCGGTCGAGGCAGCGAAAGCCATAGGCGAAATAGGAACAGATTGGACAGCAGCTAATGCGCTTCTTTCAATGAATGAATCTCACTATTGGCAGGTGCGCAACGCATCCCTTTGCGGACTTAAGCAAATGATCCAACGGGGAGTGGTGGACGCCTCTGACGAGTTGATCGAAAGGGCCTCTTCTTTTATCCTGACCTCAACGGATTTCAGACCTCATTTTCAGATAAAGGAAACATACGCGGCAATCCGAAAATGCCCGAACGGGAAAGTTCAATGATTTACGAAATCTGTAATTTGCTCATCTCGCTTTCAGAGAGTTTTTCATTTTGCAGGCTTGTGAACTACATAAGCTTCAGGGCCATAATGTCCGCGCTTACAGCGGTCATTTTCGTCTTTCTTTTCAGCAGGCGTTTCATTTTGTTTGTTCATAGGCACTGCTTTCTGGACCAGGTGCGCGAAACAGGTGTTCAAACAGCATTCGACAAGAGCGGCACCCCTACAATGGGGGGAGTTCTCATAATCGGCGCGGTGCTCGTCTCGATGGCTATCTGGGGCAACTGGCGGAGCCCCTTCATGCTCTGCTCTGTTGCGGGGATGATCTGGTTCGGGCTGTTGGGCCTATGGGACGACGTATCGAAGGTGCGGCGCAAAAGTGGGGACAGGGGGCTTTCCGAGCGCAGCAAGCTTTTTATGCAGGGGTTATTCAGCATTGTTTTCGCATGGATTTGTGTAGGGCCCTACGCGCCGCTTGGAAGCGCTCTTGCCACCAAGGTTTTCGTTCCCTTCTACAAATACCCGCTCGCAGACATCGGGCCATGGCTCTATGGCCTGTTCATTTTCCTGTTCGTTATCTTTGTTTCCAATGCAGTGAACATAACCGACGGCCTTGACGGGCTTGCCATTACTCCTTCCATTTTCGTTGTGGCCGTCCTGGGCATCTTTGCCTATGTCGAAGGAAACCGGATATACTCAAGCTACCTTTATTATCCCTTTTTGCGCGGGGCAGGCGATTTGACGATCTTCGGAGCGGCGTTCGTGGGCGCAGGCCTGGGCTTTCTGTGGTACAATGCGTATCCTGCCCAGATTTTCATGGGGGATACCGGCTCTCTTGCCATCGGAGGCACCATGGCGGTCGTGTCGGTGTTGTTAAAACAGGAGATGCTGTTTCCTCTACTGGGGGCGCTGTTCATCGCCGAAGCAATCAGCAGTCAAGTCCAGGACAAAATAGGAGTAAGATGGATTGGGCGGCGTATTTTCTTTCGCGCCCCTCTGCACCATAACCTTCAACACAGAGGAATTGCCGAAACCAAGGTAGTGATCCGGTTATGGATAGTTGCAGGCATCCTTGCTCTAATTTCCCTGGCTACTCTTAAACTGCGATAACTATGAAGCAGTGGCCAGTCTTCAGTAGTCAGTGGTCAGAAAAAACTCTCGTCAATTAAAGAGTACTGAAAACTGGGAAGGGGAGGCAATGTACATTCTTATCGTTGGCGCCGGGGCTATTGGCAGTCTGATCGGAGCGCGGCTGTCCAAGACGAAGGCATCGCTTTCGCTTTTCAGTACGGATCGCGCGCACATGGAGGCCATTGGGCAGGGCGGACTTAATATCGAGGAACTTGACGGAACTGTCCGCAACTACACCCTTTCCGCCAGTTTCGAGGTCGACAAGATCCCTCCGAATCCTGACCTGGCGATTATACTGGTGAAATCATATGCCACCAAAGACGCCTTATCGCTCGTGCATGGCGTCTGTTCCGCGTCCACGGTTTTTCTAACGTTGCAGAACGGAATCGGGAACTGGGAGCGGATAGCCGAGATTAGAGGCAAAAGCGCCGTCATTGCCGGCAGTACAGCCCAGGGATCAACCCTTCTCGGACCGGGCTTGATTCGTCACGGTGGCAACGGGCCTACCTATATAGGCGAACCCGGCGGTCTGGCATCCGAAAGGGTCGCACGCTTTGTCGAATTATTCCGGGAAGCCGGACTGGTCGTTGAACCAACCGATGAGGTGGAACGGCTCATCTGGGAAAAGCTCATAGTAAACGTTGGAATTAACGCGATAACCGGCCTGACCGGCATACGAAACGGATTCATCGCGCAAATGCAGGAAGCTACCGAGTTGTGCAGAGCGGCCGTGGATGAGGCCATACTCGTGGCCAGGTGGAAAGGTTTTCAGATCGGCGAGGAAATGGTGGAGCGTGTAATCGCTGTCGCAAGGGCCACTGCCCGAAACCGCTCGTCGATGGGGCAGGATGTGGATAAGAAAAAGAGGACTGAAATCGATGCAATAAACGGGGCAGTAGTGCGCTTCGGCAGGGAAGCGGGAATTGCGACCCCCGTAAACGAGACACTCACATTATTGATGAAGGTACTTGAGGCGCAATATAGCGGCCAAGCCGGTCCCGGCTGAGACTGAAAGAAGTGTGGGCGATGCTATCGGGTCCAACGAAAAAGCTCAGAGTGAAAGCCTCTTCGGGGGGCGTTTTCTATGCCGTTTCGCCTAAGAGGCGTATTCGAGGAAGGCATTTATTCGCGATTTTGCTCATCCTTGGGGTGAGCGTGGGTGTTTACGAAAATGTTCATCGGCCGGGGGCAAAGGAGTCTCAACAAAGGCAGGCCATTGAAGCGGGGGTCCCTGAACCGATCGCCGCCCAGCCCCGGACCGCTGCTGCCGTGCCGTTACCCGAGTCCTCCGACCCTTTTGAAATCCGTCATCTGGTTTTCCATGCCGGGGATACACTGGAGGGGTTTGTTAGAGATTACGCAATTCCCGGTGCGTATTCCATGGATTGGCGAAAGGCCTGCCCATCCGGTTTCCCTGATCGGTTCAATGAAAAGGATGAGATAATTTTAGTGCTCAACCGCGCGGACGGGTTTCCGGTCGAGTTGGTTTATCTCAAGTCCCAGGGTGGTTCTTATACATTGCGGAAAAGCTCTGTAGGCTGGGAATGCAGGTCTGATGAGAGCATGGCCGCAGGGTCCGGAAAGACCGTGCGGGGCGTTTGGTCCGAAAATTTCTATGATTCCTGTATTGCCGCAGGGTTGCCGGCGAAGCTTGTTTCAAATCTTGCCGATATTTTTTCCTATGATGTCGATTTAACGTCCGAGCTGAAGGAGGGAGATTCCTTTTCTGTCTTCTATCAGGAATACCCGATCCAATCGAGCGAGGGAACGCAGTTTCTCGTCCTTGGCGCTGAAATAAGCGTATCGGGCAAGGTCTTTGAGGCTATTGGATTTTCACTTCCGGATGGATCGTGGGATTATTTCGATGCTAAAGGGGCTTCACTGAAAAGGGCATTTCTCAAAAGTCCCATAGATTACCGGCATTCGTTGTCTTCCAAAACATCCAGTAATATCAAACCCGTTTCGAGGAATTTTCGTTCTACCTCCGGTTTAAGTTTTGTTGCCCAAAAAGGGACCATGGTCTGCGCAATCGGGGACGGGTTCGTTTCAGCCATCCGCAAAAACGGTCGAAAGAATGTTTCAATTGAAATCCGCCACCGGGGAGGATACTCAAGTTCGTACGGAAATCTCGGCTCCTTCAGCCGCGGCTTGAGGCGTGGCTCGCCGGTTTCCCGGGCGGAAACAATAGGTTCGGCGGGGCCGGTTGGAGGCGGAAAATGTCGTCTGGATTTCCATCTTTATAAAGACGGAAAGCCTGTCAACTTTCAAAGCGCAGAGTTTGCCCGCTCGAAATATGTGCCTAAAGATATCGTACCGGAATTTGAAAAATCGAGGGATTTTTGTCAGTCCGCTCTGCACGGAGCAACGGCAGAGAATAAATAATGGCCGATTTGTTTGCCGAAGTTGTTATACTGGGATCGGCCCTCAATAAGGGTCTTCATTACTCGGTTCCAAGCCTTCTGGCAGGAAAGGTGTCCCCGGGCAGCAGGGTTTCGGTCGGACTGGGTAAGAGGAAAGCTGCCGGGATCGTTTTGAGCCTGGTGAATTGCCTTCCCGAGCTGCCGCAGTCGATAAAGATCCGCCCCATTCTCGAAGTTGTCGGTGAACTGCCGGCCGTCCCGCTCGATCTCCTAGAGTTGTGCACCTGGATTTCGAACTATTATTTTTATCCCCTGGGTGAAGTATTTAATCTCGTAGTTCCTTCGAAGCTCCTTAAAAAGGGCGTTCTGGGTCTCGAAGGGGCGCAGACAATCGTGGGGATGGGCAATTCTTCCGAAGTGGAACTCAACGCCGACCAGAGCGCCGCGCTCGATGGAATAGTTCCTTTCGTCGATAATCCGCGTTTTAAGCCGTTTCTTTTATATGGAGTGACCGGCAGCGGGAAAACGGAAGTCTACCTTCATTTGATTGAAAGGGCGGCCCGATCCGGCAATGGCGCGCTTGTACTGGTACCGGAAATCGGGATCAGCACGCAAATGGAGTCGATTTTTCGGGATCGCTTCGGCGAGCGGCTTGCCGTGTGGCACAGCGCCTTGTCTGACGCTGAACGCAGACGGACGTGGGCCGACATTCGCTCCGGCAGGAAAAGTATTGTGCTGGGGGCAAGGTCTGCCGTCTTCACGCCGGTTCGGAACCTGAAGCTGATCATAGTCGATGAGGAGCACGACACCTCCTACAAGCAGGAGGACCGTTTGCGCTACAACGCCAGGGACGTGGCTCTTATGAGGGGAAAGATCGTGGGAGCGCCCGTGATCATGGGATCGGCCACCCCGTCCATTCAGACGATATACAGATGCTCCGAAAATCGGTATCGTTCCATCCTGCTGCCGAACAGGGTGATGAACAGGCCTCAACCGCAATTCGAAGTCGTGGACATGAAGCTCGAAGGAGGAGGCAAAAAGATTTTTTCGTTCAAGCTTCTGGAGGCCATCGGCGAAACGCTGCGCAGCGGACGGCAGGCACTCCTGTTCCTTAACAGAAGAGGATATGACAAGTACTACCTTTGCAACGCCTGCGGGCATGCGCTTCAGTGCGCCTCATGCAGCCTGACCCTTACTTATCACAAAAAGGATAACCGCCTTCGATGCCACTATTGCGGCTGGGAAACCTTTCTGCCCGAGAGGTGTCCGGTTTGCGCCCACGCCGCACTCTTTCCACATGGGTTTGGGACCGAAAAAGTGGAAAAAGAATTAAAGAAGCTTTTTCCGGCGGTTCGCGCGGTTAGAATGGATAGAGACACCATGCTCAGCCACGACCGCATGGTGAGTGCCCTGGATGCGTTGCGCTCAGGCAAAGCCGACGTTTTGCTCGGCACTCAGATGGTGGCGAAGGGCCATGATTTTCCTAATATAACGCTGGTGGGCATAATCAACGCCGACGCCGGTCTTCAGGCGCCGGACTTCCGGGCCGGGGAGGTCCTTGTGCAGTTGCTCATCCAGGTCGCCGGGCGTGCCGGGCGCGGGGACGAACCGGGCCGTGTAATCCTGCAGACATACAATCCATCGCATTTTACCATTGAGTCGGCTCTAAAGCTCGATTACGACGGTTTTTGCCGGGAAGAGCTCAACTCGAGGGAAAATCTTCAATATCCGCCTTTTACCCGGCTTCTAAAGATTCTCGTCACTTCGGCTAGCGAGGATTCTGCCCGCGCCGGGGCCCGTCTGCTTGCAGCCGTTTGCCGTGAAAAGTCCGCCTCCTTCAGAAATCGGGGAGGAAATGTCGCCATTCTAGGTCCATCGCCGGCAGCCTGCGTGAAGCTCAAAAACCGGTTCAGGTGGCAGTTGTTCATTAAGACCTGGACAATCTCGGATATGCAGAATTTTACCGGGTGCGTGCTCGAGTCCGTCAAAAACGATCCGGACTTCCGCAGCGTCCAGATTACCGTAGATCGCGATCCCGCAACGGAGATTTGACACGGATGGACACGGACTGACAAGCTGACAAGGACTCACACGGATGGACACGGATAAACAAGTATCGCGAAGACAGTATATGATATGAATTCGCCTCTTCTATCCGTGTTAATATACCCCGCTTCGCTCCTTCATCCGTGTCTAAAAGGTCTTGAATTTGTCTTCCGTGGTGCATGAATAAAAGGCTGAGAGCTTCATGTCTGACATAATTCTCATACAGCCCCCGATTCGGGATTTCTATCTAACGGCAAAAAGGACCATTCCCTACGGGTTGGCCTGCATTGCGGGAACGCTTATAAAGGAAGGGTATTCGGTCGAAATCCTGGACGCTCTTGCCTCAACCAGGTCAAAAAAGGCGGAGCTTCCGCCTGAATTGTCGTTTCTGCAAGACTTTTATTCGGGGCCCGATATTTCTCCGTTTTCTCTGTTTCACGATTTCAAGCGCTTTGGACTCTCTGATGAAGCCATCTCCGAGAGGGTCCAAAACTCGGACGCATTCCTGGTGGGAATATCGTCTCTTTTCACCCCGTACAGCTCTGAAGCCATACGGATAGCAGAAGTTGTCAAACGTCTGCTTCCGCAAGCCGTTACCGTGCTTGGCGGCCATCATCCAACCGAAATGCCCGAAGAGGTATTGAAACATGATTGCGTGGATTTCATTATTCGAGGCGAGGGCGAGATTTCCATGGCCCTTCTCGCCAGGGCAATTCGTGGTGACATTTCAATCGAATCGGTCCCGGGGGTTGGATTTAAAACATTAAGCGAAAAAAGCGAAAAAAGCGGAAAGTTTTTTATAAGCCCTCCCGCCGTTTTGGCAAACCTCGATGAGACGGCGCTTCCGGCGTCCGGGCTTATAGACAGTCATTTCTACCAGCGCAGCAAAAGGCCGTGCGCGGTGATTGCAGCCGGAAGAGGCTGCCCTATGGGTTGCAGCTACTGCTCGATTGGATGCTCGACGTGGTGCGGCTTCCGCATGAAGAGCGTGAATCGGGTGATAGAAGAAATGAAACAAGCTGTCTTTGGAGTTGGCGCGCGTTTCATTGATTTCGAAGATGAAAATATTTCCTGCCGCAGACAATGGTTTCTCGAACTGCTCAATGAAATAGTGGTGCAGTTCAGGGGCTGTGGCCTGGAGTTGCGGGCCATGAATGGCCTTTTCCCTCCGACCCTCGATGATGAAGTGATTTGCGCGATGAAGGCTGCCGGTTTTACGGCCCTTAACCTCTCGCTTTGTACGACCTGTTTGGACCAGTTGAAAAAATTCAGACGCCCCGATGTGCGCCATGAGTTTGAAAGGTCTCTGCTGTCAGCAGAAAAGTATGGGATCGAAGCGGTTGCTTACATCATCGTAGGCGCGCCCGGGCAGGACCCTCAAGACTCCCTGGCGGACCTTCTTTACCTGGCCGATAAAAAGGCTATTGCAGGAGTATCGGTGTTTTATCCGGCCCCCGGCAGCGCCGATTTCCAAAAGTGCACCGCTCTCAATATACTGCCCTCTTCGCTGGCTCAATTGCGCTCAACGGCCCTCCCAATATCCGACACGACTACCAGAAGGGATTCGATAACACTGCTCAGGCTGGGGAGAATCCTTAATTTCTTTAAGTCGCTTGATTCAGCGGAAAAAAAAGAGGTGCTGAACCTTGCCGGAGAGCATCCGTTGAAACCGGGCGCCGACAAAATATCGTTGTTTGATGCCGCATGCGCTTTAGACAATCATGCCGCCAAAAGACGCGCCATTGGAAAAGCACTGTTGGGCATTTTCCTGCGCGATGGAGTCGTTTACGGCGTAAGCAAGCAGGGGCATCTGTTTCCACACCTGGTTTCCAAACCCCTGTGCCTGGAATTTGGAAAGCGGTTGCAGAGGCTTTTTAGACAGGATTAACAGGATTAATAAATATTCCGGATCAGACTCTTCGGGTCAAGCTCACGGAGGCGGTCCGGCAGTTCCCCGATGGGAATAAGCTTGGCGCCGGGCAAGTGACTCTTTTCATATTCATCGGGCTGGCGCACATCCAAGAGAATGTAGTCCTCGGGCTTTTTATCTTCAAGAAAGTTCCGAACCTTCTGCACTTTCCATTCAGAAACACGTCTGAAGTAATCGAGCACACTCATAGGCTCCAACTCCTCTTTCAGGACCCCATTGAAAAACCCTTCAATTCACCTGAAACCTGAAATCTCTTCATGAAACGCATGTCAATGTAATTCTTGAGCAAGAACGCCAAGCCCCCATTTAGAACAAGGCTCTTCTTCCACAAGACTCCTTTTGCGTCACCCATGTTCATAATGAGCATGTAGTTTGGATTGGGAGTAAAGCGTTTCATTTCGCCTCCATCGAGGGCAACTTCAAGATTATGTTTCAGAATGGGGTTTTGCCGTACTGCATGAACTCCGACCTTTGCCACGCTGTGCCCTTCCACACTGATGCAATCCCCACCGCCAAAGAGTTGGGGGTAAGCAGTGCTCTGAAGATACCCATTGACAGACATGCCTCCGTCTTCTCCGACGGGAATCCCGGATTCCCGGAACAATGGAGGAGGCTGAACTCCAACGGCCACGAAGGCAAAGTCGAAAGGAATACTCCGACCATCGGTTAGTGTCGCAAATCTGTTCTCGAAGGAATGCACCCTGACCCCCTCGAAAATATCGATTCGCCTTGCGGCCAGAGAATCAAGGGCAAGATGCCTGGCCCTTGCAGGAACGCCTTGGAGAAACTGGTTTCCGGCTACAAGGGTGATCGCCGGAGTGCCCCCGTTCTCGTGCAACAACTTCCAGGCATTGGCGGAGATTTCAATGCCGGCCGGACCGCCTCCTGCAACCAAAACTCGTGTTATCCCTTTGGCGTTTTGACTCAAGATGAGGTTCCGAGCCTTGTAGAGATTGAGGATGGGCTTTACGGTAAAAACATGTTCATCGGTAACAGCAATCTCTGCGGTGGGCACCACGCTGCCGATGTTGAAAGAGGCTATATCATATGATACTTGCGCGTCGTTGTCCAAGTAGAGCTTTTGAGCTGCAGGGTCAACCGCCGTGACTCTGGCCTCGATGAATTGACCTCCACGTTCTTGGACCATTCTCTGGATGTTGAAGCGGACTTGCCGGGGTTCGTAGAGGCCGGAAAGCATGCCCGGACCCATGCCCGAGTAGTAATGATAGCGACAAGGGCTTATTAAAGTCGCTCGGTGGCCGCGTCCGACATAACACCCCAGAAGGGCTAACGCGGTTAGATGAGCATGGCCTCCTCCAACCAAAACAAGATGCTTACCCACGGAATGTCCTCATCATTGCTTAAGAGACCGTTTTATTGAAATTGACTCTCGGCACAGCTCCGGGTTCAATGAAACCATCATGAACTACGCCAGCCATCAGGTCTGGGTGGCACAAGCACTGGCAGTTCTATGACCGGATTATTTACTGATAAGTTCAGAGCCTCCTCATAGCAATAGGCGGAAGCCGAGGCATCTAGACAGTGAAGGGTATTGCGACTAATGAGACTCGATGAACCTGAGAATTAAATTGCAATAACTCAAGCTCCTGGCGATAGGCGTAGTGACGACACCTTGCGCCAGGCGGACCTGTTCAAAAAGCAGCCAGGCCACAAGCTGAGCACCAATGGGAGCAGATTTAGGGTACAAATAACTTGCCAATTCATGAAACCCAAAGAACAGACCGACACATAACGCTTATGATCTTATTACCTGAATTTCCCTGAGGCGCCAACACTCAGGAACACGTGCGATGGGATCGAAGCTGGGAGGGAATCGCGTAATATCGAATTGAAGCCATCTCATTTTACAACCTGCGTCGTAATGAAGTTGAGACTGGCTTTGTCTGCTTTTCTGCCCATGATTCTCCAACAGTGACATCAACGGGGACTTTACCGGGATAAAAACCTGGCTCACTGACCCATTGCTTGCATCTTCGATTGAGAAATCCTATAGTTTTGTGGACCTTGAGGTTGCTTAAGAAAGGATGATAATAATGAAAGAAAAACTTGGTCCTGTTAACGCCCTGTATCCTACGCCCACCACACTTGTGGGTGCTACAGTGAACGCAAAACCCAATTTTATCACCATTGCCCATATCGGCATCATGACTCACAACCATATCTCACTAGGCATGGGAAAAATTCACTATACCAATGCCGGAATTAAGGAGAACAAGACTTTCAGCGTATGTCTTCCTTCTGAAAATCTTGTTATTGAAACAGACTATTGTGGAATCATGACAGGGAAGAAAACGGACAAAGCAGTTTTATTCGATGTATTTTACGGCGAACTGAAAACCGCCCCTATGATACAGCAATGCAGGGTGTGCATGGAATGCCGGCTGGAGCGGATTATTGATTTTACAACTCATGATGTCTTCATCGGAGAAATAATTCAGACTTATGCTGACGAGTCGGTCCTCTCTGACAAGAATGTTGATATTTCCAAATTAAAGCCGTTGCTGTTTGATATGAACAGTAAAAAATACTGGTCGCTGGGCGGTGAAATCGCCAAGTGTTGGGATATCGGCAAGCAACTCAAAAAAGTTCATACTACATCATAGTTGACAAGCCCGGAGCGGCTTATTAAGCGCTTACAGACGAAATTCGTGCTTTTTCTGGCAGAAAATGTTCTCCTCCGCGTTCTCAGCCTTCTCTGCGGGCTTTCAAATTCCACCGCAGAGACGCAGAGATCGCTGAGAAAAGCATATAAACAGACAGTAAGGACAAGAACATAACAAATGAGGCCCTTACGCACTTTGCCCTTGGCTTCGAAATTTTAAAGCACTGGCCGCAGAGGTGGCAGAGATCGCAGAGAAATCGTAGCTTATGTTTGTCTGCCAGATTTCTTTTCCTCTGCGCTCTCTGCGTCTCTGCGGTGAATCTTTTTGGTTCAGGCTTGTCCGGGTTAGGTCACGGGAAAGGAGCATTAACCTTTTGGAGAAAAACCTGTGAGCCTTCAGAGAAAAGTCATGGTGGTGGGGTCCGTTGAGTTCCAGGTGATGGCGCTGGCTCTCTTCGTGCCGGCGGGGACAGTCGCCTGGCCG
>OMOE01000127.1:39078-44767 GCA_900290365.1 Syntrophobacter sp. SbD1
GCTCTCTTCGTGCCGGCGGGGACAGTCGCCTGGCCGGCCGCCTGGGTTTTCCTGGGTCTGATTTTCGTCTGCGGCCTGCCTATGACCTGGTGGCTTCTCAAATACGATCCCGGACTCATTGAAGAGAGAATGCGGTTTCAGCCCCAATTTTCGTGGGATAAGGTGTTTATTGCCACCGCGTTCGTTTTCGTTCTGTTCTGGTTGATCCTGATGCCGCTTGACGCGGTGCGCTTTCATTGGTCGCGGATGCCGGTTGAACTCAAAACTCTGGGAGCCCTGATTGTGCTCATCTCATTGTACATCTCCTTTCTGACCATGCGGGAGAACCCGTTCTCATCGGCTGTGGTGCGGGTCCAGAAAGAGCGAGCGCAAACCGTGATTTCCACCGGTCCTTACCGCTATGTGCGCCACCCCATGTACACGGGCGCCTGTCTCTTTTTCCTGGGAACCGCCTTATTGCTTGGGTCCTGGTACGGAGCGCTCTGCACACCGGTTTTTATCGGTCTCTTTGCCGTCAGGGCCGTCTTGGAGGAGCGCCTGCTTCTCGAAGAACTGGAAGGCTACGACGCCTATGTGGCCCAGGTGAAGTATCGCTTCTTTCCCCACGTCTGGTAGGCGAAAGCGCAAACGGTAAGCAAATGCTTTTTTTGGTCACGAAGAGCACGAAGGATACAAGAAGAGATCGGAACAGCAGAGCCGCAACCAAAGACTTCAGACGCGGATGGACACGGATAGTCTGTTGCGCTCCTCGCATCCCGCGCTATAGGGACAGTCGAAAATCTTGCACAAAAAACAAGAAAATGTCTCGTGTCTCCTTCGTGTTTTTCGCTACCCTGGCGGGCCTTCCTGACCGCTCCAAACGGCAGTCCCACGGAGAGGCAAGAGAACACGAAGTTCTTGCTCGCTGCTATGCTGCGCTGAGCTTAAGTCCGGCTTAAGTTCAGAGTCCTTCTTTCCTACGCGGCCCGTGCCATCTCGAGCTCCTCCCCCTTGATGAACGCCACATACGGAAACGCCCTGGATGGCTTCGAGGTGACCGACTCTTTGCCGATGCCCAGCCGGATAGGCGTGTTCGACGCGATCGTGAACATTACATCGGGCGCATTGTCCGTCAGAGAGCGGCCGTTCCACTCAGCCATGCCAAACACGGCCGGGGTACCGACTGTATAGGGGAGAATATTGGGGAGAAACCGATGTGCCACTTTCTCCGCATAAGCGTGAGGATCTTCCGAGGTTCCATTGGCCCTTACGGCGCCAGCGACTGCCTCGATGATGGTCTGGCCATATCTCGCGAAATCGTCGGCCGGACGCCCTGCATTGATTTGATTGCCGAGATCTTCGTTATACTGAGTGAACAGCGGATGGATCATCGGTAGTCCAAAACGGTTGATTGAGCGCCATCCTCCGCCGTCTGTAGCGAGCGACGTCACTGCCCACACATTGATACGGCCGTTGTGGCCGGCGCTGGGGAGCAGGTCTGAGTCGGCAACCTCGAGCACAATCGAATATACGCTGTGACCGGCAAATAGATTTCTGGCCTTGCCCGGATCCCAACCGGATAGATCAACAATGGTGCCGTCGTGGAACGCGTGCCCGACCGCATGCAATACGTCGGGCTCGATCCAGAACGGATCGTACGCCCTGCCAGCCCACATACGAAGGCCGGACGCCTTGTTGATGGTTTCATTGGTGGCACCCTGAGCGATGACCATACCTGCCGCGCGAGGGTCAGCGGCCTCGAGTCCCGCAATCCGGCGCAGAACAAAGCGCTGCTTTCCGGCTGCGTCGCGCTCGTCGAATATGATGCGGTATGTGAGGTCTTCGACCGCATCACCATCCAAGTCGATTTTGAATTCATACATCCCCTCGGGATGATACCCCGGGACAGGAATGTCGCCAGCGATTGAGTGGCATACGTTAAGAACGAACACTGTGCCGCTTTCACCTCGGAAGCAATACAGGTCGGTGATATCGAGGCGAACGTCTTGTCGCGCGATTGGCGAATCGAGATGGTGGGACATGTTGTGCTCCTTCCATTGTGTTATTTTAAGTTAGACTGAAGTTTTACCTAAGCCTTGAAGAATGCGGGCAGACCCGCGTCGCCCCATTCCTTGCGAGCCGAGGACAGGTTGCCGCTCCGCTATAAAATAACGGTAATCATTACGGTCGTAGCGTCAAGCAATTGATAAAGCTGGTATATTTGATTAATTTGATTTGGCATGCTGAATATGCGCACTCTGTGGGGATCATGCACGGAAGGATGCAGGCGAAGCCCTGCTCTGTCTCGAAAAATGCACTGGATTCCAGCTCTTGATCCCGGCTCAGATTCACTGCCGAGACTGCCGGAATGACGAACAGGGGGGCGCTAGCGCAAGGCAAAAGGCAAAATTAAAAAGGCAAAAGCTAAAAACAACCCTTTTAAAAAACGGGGTGGTTGGCCTGCCTTTTCCATGGTTTCAAGGTGTCCCCTGGGGACATGAGATACTCATTTCGTTTACACGCTCAAGTCAAGCAAGGTGATTTCCGGCGGAACGTTAATCCGCACGGGGGTGAATGTAGTGCCGATTCCACTGCTCACATAGAGTTGTGAAGCATTCAATCGGTACAACCCCTGCGGATAAGGGGTCACAAGATGAGCCGGGCTGATGTCCCCTGATGGCAGGCTCAACTTTACCTGTCCCCCATGATAGTGGCCTGCCAAGGTTAGCCGAATCCCATATTCAGCAGCCAGAGGGAAGACTTCAGGTCGATGGGAGAGCAAAAGGACCGGCATATGGGGATCTAAACCGCGCATGGCGGTCTCAAGGTCGGGATGCCCAGCGAAAAGGTCATCGATTCCAGCCACTGCAAAAACACCATTTTCGGAGCGAATGAGCTGATGAGCGTTGATCAGGAGCGGAATGCGATAATGCGAGAATACGGCCCGTATCCGGCTCAATCCCTCCCCATACCAGTGCTCATGATTTCCCAGTGTGGCAAAAGTGCCGTATGGAGCGCGGACCCTGGCCATCTCCTCCAGGCAGCCCGGCAGAAACTGCATCGAGTTCGAGATATAGTCCCCGGTTAGTACAAAGAGATCGGGTTGGAGCTCGATGACCCGATCGGTTAGTCGCCGTATCTCTTCCTTTGTCATGTAGATACCGGCATGGATATCCGTGAGCTGGACAACACGCAAAGCGTGTCCGAAGGACAAGGCAAGCTCCCTTACTTCAAATGCCTTTCTGGTATAAAGTGCGCCGTATCCGGAAATTATGAAGGGTGTTGCGGCCAGCCCGCCCAGCCCAACTTGAAGAAAGTGACGCCGGGCAAGATTGATGGGGCTGAGTTCCGTACGGGGGGAGTTGTGAAATCTCCGGAAAATCACTCTGCCCAGCCATGCGAAAAAATCAAAAAGAAAAAGCATCGATGCGGACAGAATCGAACCGAAGGCCCATACGGCCGGCAGGTAAAAAAGGAAGAGCATGGCGGCTATCGGCGGATGTATCCGTATGATCGGGTGAAACATCATGTATCGGTTGGTGCCGAAGAGCAATAGAATCGTTATGCCCACCAGAAAGATGGCGCTGGACTTAAATAGGTCAGGACCGGGCAGGGACTTGATGACCCGCCGGATGCGTACAAACAGATATAACTGTGAAAGTATGGCAAGAGTAAGAACAATGAGACGAAGGGTCGCAAAGTGCATTCCGCGCGACATCTAGCGCCTCCAATCACGGCAGGCGTGCAAAGCCTGCTGCACGGAACAAGACAATGATTCGAAACTAATGGACATAATATGGAAGAACCTGCCTGCCTGATCGGCACTTTTTGCATTCCCCGGTAGAAGAATGCGGCACTTAACGGAAAAGTTCAAGATTTTCATGTTCCTTTTTAACCTAAATTCAGCCCAAGTCCGAGTAATATGAGGCAAGGGCCTCACCCTCCTCGGACGGCGCCGGGCACCACTTTTCATACTAAATATGACGGTGCTTACAAATCTTTACATTTTCTTAAAGCGTATTTTACAAGATATTTTCCCGAAGCGGTCCGCATTTTGCCAAACACAAAACGGAATCGCAACAGCGGATTCGAAAAAAGGGACACAAACAGATAGCTTAACAGTGTGTGTCCATTCAGAGCATTACACATTTTCAAAACTTTATATTGAGAGGAGAAAGCCATGAGTATTTCAGCAGTCAACGGCGCCGATCCGCTCTACACGGACTACATTTCCTTGTTCCAGCAGTCAAACAGCAGTGGGACGGGCTCAAACACCCAGGTTTCGGGCTCTCAGTCAAATGGGGGAGGAAACGATACGTTCATGCAGAGCATCATGCAGGCGTTAAGTCAGGCGGGGATTTCGATGCCTTCTTCGACAAGCGGCACGCCACAGAACTCGAGCGCAAACCTGGCTTCCGACAGCTCCATCTCATCCACCAACTCGCTCCAATCCGGCCATCACCACGGACGCGGACTCGGAAAGCTTATGCATGACCTGGTCTCGGCAGTAGAGTCCGAATCCGGCACAAGCGGCAGTTCGTCCTCCTCCACCTCCGCATCGGCGGCATCCTCTTACTCAAGCTTTTCGAATAAGCTGGAGCAACTGATTTCACAAGTGGGGGCCACGAACAGTTCATCCACTCCCTCTACGAACAGTAGCATCAGCACGCTGCAATCGGACTTGAATAATCTGGTTGCAGAGATTCAGGGGGCCTCCGGCACAAGCTCATCGACAAGCGCTGCGAGCACATCGGCCGGCACTGCGAGCACATCGGCCGGCGCTGCCGGCACATCCGTCACTAACGCTTCTTTGCAGACTTTCCTTCAAGACTTGCTTGCCAACCTGGGTCCTTCGGCATCCGCTTCGGCAACAGGGAACTTTATGAACCAATACATGTAATATTGCATTGAAGGCATGGACGAATTGTCTGACGCACCCTTGGGAGCAGCGGAGGGGAAAACCTTCCACTGCTCCCAAGCCTTGTTATGCGCAGAGAAGATTACCATGTACATATTGCACGTTATTTGTTACCTTCAGCGGAGCAGCAGGTATAGCAAAGGTTGAAGGAGTTCGCCCGGTTCAGGATGAAGAAAAAACTCAGCTTAATCTTCCTTGTTTGTTTTTCTTTCTGCATTCTGGTGTGTGCATTTCATCACCATGATGACGGGGACTCGCACGACGATTGTCCTATCTGCTTTTGTGTCGCCCACCATTCAAGTTTGGTTTTGCAGCATTTTCCGCAAATTTCACCGCCGGTTTCCATCATTTTCTTAAGCGTTTTAGAAAATGCGGTCTACATCTCCTCTCCTTGTTGCTCTCCGTATTCAAATCGGGCCCCCCCAGCGTAATATCCAAAGTCCGAAAATCGCCCTGACCGAAAAAGCTGAAAACATTTCATCAGAAGAAATGAAGGTATGTGGAGGCTGCGTCATGAGGGTTTCGTTTACCCATGGCGGGTTTACGCTATGCACGCCGGAGTCTCGGAGCAGACCATTTACAAGCTCCCGGAATCACTTGTTATATGAACATGTGCGCCCGGCGGTTGCTTCTGATGTGGATGGGGGGGCAACATTTATAATTTTGGGCGGTCTGACGTCAAAGGATGTTCGACGTCCTACGGAATATCACAGGAGAACGCAATGCTATCGATAAAGGTTTTAAGGGGCTCTGCATTGACATTCGCCCTTTTTTTCATAATGGCGGCCGTGG
>OMOE01000115.1:0-522 GCA_900290365.1 Syntrophobacter sp. SbD1
TCTGAGCGAATCGGGTTTTTCATCTGCCACTGCGGGATCAACATCGCCTATCGGGTCAGAGTGCAGGAGGTGGCGGAATATGCGGCAACCTTCCCGGGTGTCGTAGTTTCCAAAGATTATCTGTTCATGTGTTCGGACCCGGGACAGGATCTCATCGAAAAGGAAATCAAGAGTCATAAACTCACTCGTGTGGTTGTGGCCTCCTGCTCGCCTCGCATGCATGAAAAAACCTTCCGTGCCGCCTGCCAGAGGGCGGGGTTGAACCCCTATCGAGCCTTTCATATGGTCTGCGTGCGCGAACATGGATCCTGGGTGACGGAAAGCGAGGATGCGGCTACCGCCAAGGCGATCGTCATCGTCCGGGCCGGCCTGATGCGGGTCACGTACCAGAGCGATCTCATCCCAAGCTCATTCCCGGTCAATCCGAACACCCTGGTGGTCGGTGGCGGTATCGCCGGTATGCAGGCGGCTCTGGATATCGCAAGCTCCGGTAATAAGGCCTATCTTGTGGAACGGCAGCCC
>OMOE01000115.1:532-27084 GCA_900290365.1 Syntrophobacter sp. SbD1
CTTGTGGAACGGCAGCCCACCGTCGGCGGTCACATGCTCCAGTATGACAAGACCTTCCCAACCCTGGACTGCGCGGCCTGTATCGGCACACCGAAGATGGTGGCCGTTGGCCAGGAGAGAAACGTCCATTTGATGACCAATACCGAGGTGGAAAGTGTCAGTGGTTTTATTGGCAACTTCAAGGTCAATGTCAATCAGCGCTCCCGCTATGTGAGAACGAACTGTACCGGTTGCGGTGACTGCTCCAAGGTCTGTCCGGTCGAGGCCCCCAACGAGTGGGATGTCGGGACAAAGATGCGCAAGGCAATCTATATCTCCTTCTCCCAGGCTGTGCCGGTTCGCTATGCGATTGATAAGAAGGATCGCGGTCCCTGCGTGCAGAACTGTCCGGCTGGTATCAATATTCAAGGGTTTATCGCCCTGATTAAGCTTGGCAAGTATCAGGAATCACTCAACCTGATCATGGAAAAGATGCCGCTTCCCGGTACGCTCGGCCGTATCTGCCCCGCACCCTGTGAGACCCGGTGCCGCAGGCAGGAGGTCGATTCCCCGCTTGCGATCTGCCAGTTGAAAAGGTTCGCGGCTGACCAGGTTGATTGGGCCACATTGCCGGAGCCGCCAATCGAGAAAAAGCCTGAAAGTGAGAAGGTGGCCATCATCGGTGCGGGTCCGGCAGGGCTTTCGGCCGCCTATTTCCTTGCCAGAAAAGGGTATCATCCGACAATTTTCGAAAAGGCACCCTTTGCCGGAGGTATGCTCCGTTTCGGTATCCCGGACTACAGGTTGCCGCCCGCGATCCTCGAACGGGAGATCGACTATATGAGGAAGCTGGGCGTAGATATCCAATTGAATACAACCATCGGCAAGGATCGTCCGGTTGCCGGTCTTTTTGATGAGGGATTTAAGGCCGTCTATCTGGCAGCCGGCGCGCATAAAAGTATGAAGATGGGCATCGAGAACGAGGATGCCGAAGGCGTCCTGCACGGCATCAATTATCTCGGGCTGCTCAATCTGAAGCAATCGGTCAAGACCGGCAGGAAGGTAGTGGTCGTCGGCGGTGGCGACGTGGCTATCGACGCAGCCCGTGAGGCCGTAAGGCAGGGCGCCTCTGAGGTGAAGATACTCTACAGACGGAGTAGGCCGGAAATGCCGGCAGTGAAGCATGAGATCCTGACCGCTGAGGAAGAAGACATCAAAATCGAACTGCTGGTCAATCCCATTGCGATCATGATCAAAGGTGGAAAGGTTTCCGGAATCCGTTGCATCAAGATGGAGCTTGGTGAACTGGACGAATCCGGCAGAAGGAGACCGCTCCCGGTTGCCGGTTCGGAATTTAGTATCGAATGTGACATGGTTATCCCGGCCATCGGTCAGCAGGTCAACAGCAGTTTCCTTGAAGGTACGAAAGGGGTCGCAACGACCCGCCGGGGGACGGTTGCGGCCGATCCTGTGACGTATCAGACAAGCTTTCCCGGCATCTTTGCAGGCGGAGACCTGTTTACCGGTCCGTCTATCGCCGTCGAGGCCGTGGCAGCAGGACAACAGGCAGCTATTTCGATAGAAAAATATCTGCTGGGCGAGGAGCTTGCGGGAAAAAGGCCTGTCAAACCGGCAGGGAATGACTGGAAGGCGATTCCGAAAAATGTCGAGTCCATACCCCGTGCGAAGATGCCTGTCCTTCCTGTAGGACAGCGCATGGACAATTACAAGGAAATCGAGCTTGGATTCAGTGAGGAGCAGGCCAGGACAGAGGCGGCCCGTTGCGTGGATTGCGGTGGCTGCTGTGAGTGTAAGCTCTGTCTCAATGAGTGCAAGGCCGGCGCCATTGACCATGAGATGATCGATCGGAAAGAGACCATCGATGTCGGTTCCATAATCATTGCCACCGGTTTCGATCCGATGGATCCCTCCAAGATGACCCGGTACGGCTACGGCAAGTACCGGAACGTCTTTACCAATATGGAGTTCGAGCGTCTTTCCAACGCAACCGGGCCGACATCCGGAAAGCTCTGGAAACGTGATCTGAAAGATCCGCTGAAGTTCACCGATGCGCCGAAGAGCGTGGCGATTCTGCATTGCATCGGCAGCCGCGACAAAAATTACCATGAATACTGCTCACGCACCTGCTGCATGTATGCACTCAAGTACGCGCATCTGCTGAAAGATAAATGCGGGCATGATACGGAGGTATATAACTTCTATATCGATATGCGCTGCTTCGGCAAGGGATATGAGGAATTCTACAGCAAGGTCCAGGCCGAANNAGGATGATCCGCGGTAAGGCCGGTTCCATCAGCGAGGATGAGAACGGTATCCTGACCGTTAAGGGAGAAGATACTCTTTCCAACCGTCTGATCGAGGTCAAGGTGGAGATGGTCATTCTCTGTAACGCTATGGAAGCCAGGCCGGATGCACCCGATGTCATGCGGAAGTTCGGTATTGGTATCGGTTCAGACGGGTTCTTCCAGGAGGAGCATCCAAAGCTGGCGCCTGTGTCCACCCCGACGAGCGGAGTCTTCCTGGCCGGCGCTTGTCAGGGTCCCAAGGATATCCCGGACACGGTTGCCCAAGCGAAGGGAGCCGCGGCGGAATGCCTGGCGCTGACTTGCGCGGGGCACGTTGAGACCCCGCCCATGATATCCAGTATTGATCCTGACATATGCGTCGGTTGTCAACTTTGTATCGGGCTCTGTGCCTATTCGGCAATTGAATTCAATGCTCGTGCTGGAATCAGTGAGGTCAACAGCGCCATCTGTAAAGGGTGTGGAAGCTGCGCCGGCGCCTGTCCAAGCGGCGCAGCCAAGGTTAGACACTTTACCGATAAACAGATCTTTGCGGAAATAGATGGTCTTTTACTCAATTAAGGAGTTATGCGATGGGCGAGTTTGAACCCCGAATAGTGGCCTTTTTTTGTAACTGGTGCACATATACCGCAGCGGATCTTGCCGGTACTTCCCGTCTTTCATACCCGCACAACATCAAGATTATCAGGGTTATGTGCAGTGGCATGGTCGACCCCAAATTCGTCCTCAAGGCGTTTCTGAATGGCGCCGATGGTGTCTTGGTCGGTGGATGTTGGCCTGGAGATTGTCATTACATCAATGGCAACCTGAAGGCACGGCGCCGAGTGGCGCTCATCACCGAGGTTCTCAAACAGTATGGGATCGGTGAAGAGCGATTCTGGCTGCGGTGGATCGCCGCCAGTGAGGGAAACATGCTGAAGGAAATCGCAGATGACATGACTGCAAAATTGAAACAGCTTGGACCAAGCCCCCAGCGGAATATGGGGCAAATGGCAGTCTGAAGACAGGGAGATGACTGAAAATGCCTAAATTTGCAAAACTGCCTTTTAAAAAAGACGAATTGAATAAGAATCTGTCAGGATTTTTCAAAGGCATGCTTGAAAATGGTGCGGTTAACGCCGTCCTTGTCCCTATGGCTCAGGCTAAGAAAGGGGTCCGGCTTACACTCGTTACCTCCGCTGCCAATACCGCGCAGGTGGATCCTTTTGCCCCGATAGCTGCCGTAAGCGGCGCAAAAATTGCCTCATCGCTTACCTCGCGGCCCTCACGCCGCAAGGTTGCAATGGTCCTGCGATCCTGTGAGATTCGGGCTGTGATTGAACTCGTTAAATTAAAGCAGGTGAATCTCGATAACGTCCTGTTAATCGGTATGGATTGTCTCGGCCGCTATGAAAATACTGATTTCGCCAAATTCCAGGAGCAGGGTGGGACATCCGAATCCTTCCTGGAGAACGCCTTGGCCGGAAAGACCTCCATGCCGGATTTCGATATCGCCGGCGCATGCAAGATCTGTGAATTTCCGATGGCTGATAACGTCGACATGAGATTGTGTGCGATAGGCGCGGGCAACGGCAGTGTTTTCATCGAAGCAGTATCCGCAAAAGGTGAGGAAGCCTTGGAAAAATCGGGTTTGAAGATCGGTGAAACTCCTGCCGGCAGGGGCGAAGCAGTGAAGAAGCTGGTTGCGGTGCGTACCGAGGCCAGGGATAGGAAATTTGCTGAATACCGGGCTGAGACCAACAGCTTTGAGGCACTGGGAGACAAACTGGCTGCCTGTGTCAACTGTTATAACTGCCGCGTTGCATGCCCGGTTTGCTATTGTAATGAATGTGTATTTCTTACGGATACCTTCCGGCACACTGGCGAGCAGTTCATGATGTGGGCAGATCAAGGCGGTCTGCTGAAGATGCCTAACGACACCTTGTTCTATCATCTGACTCGCATGACCCATATGAGTCTTTTCTGTGTTGGTTGCGGCCAGTGTACGAGTGCATGCCCGAACGATATAGACCTGATGCCGTTGTTCAGGACATGTGCCGATAAAACTCAGGCCCGGTTCAACTATCAGGCAGGACGAGCGGTCGATGAAGAACAGCCGATGGCTGGATTTAAATCAGATGAGCTGGTTGAAGTGACTGGTCAGGTCAAATAGTTAACGAAAATAACTTCTAATGGTTCTATCGCTACGCGAGGAACAGTCAACAGTGAAAGAGGTAACCTGATGGAAACAAAAACCGGTTCAGCCCTGGTAATCGGGGCCGGAATAAGCGGAATCCGGTCTGCCTTGGATCTGGCCGAGATGAATTACCGCGTCTTTCTGATAGACAAATCGCCGCACATGGGCGGCATGCTCTCTCAGTTGGACCATCAATTCCCGACCAATCTCTGCGGCATGTGCAAAATGCTCCCTACGATTGGCCGTGACGCCTCCTCTCAGTTTTGCCTCAGAAAAGGCCTGTTCCATGAAAATATCGAAATCCTGCTGGGGACCGAAATGTCTTCTCTTGAGGGAGAACCCGGCAATTTCCGGGCCACCCTGACCTCGGCCCCTTCCCTCGTTGACGCCGAAAAATGCATCGGCTGCGGGCTGTGTTCGTCACAATGTCCCGTGGAAGTACCCGACGATTTCAATGCGGGCCTTACAATGCGCAAGGCCGTGTATCTTCCGGTCCCGCATAATATTCCCAACCATTTCGTGATTGATACGGATGCGTGTGCCCGGTGCGGCGAATGCGAGAAAGTCTGCCCCACAGGAGCGATCAACCTCAAATTCGATATGCGGCGGGCTTTTAGAATCCTTGTTGTTGATGATGAACTGGTGGTTCGCGATTCGCTAAAAGAATGTGGTGGTTCGCGATTCGCTAAAAGAATGGCTCGTCGTTGAAGGCTTTAGCGTCGATATGGCCCAATCTGGCGCCGAAGCCGTTGAATTACTGGCCGCAAACGACTACGCGCTCATGCTCCTCGATATAAAGATGCCCGGAATGGATGGGGTGGAGGTACTCAGGATTGCAAAGGAGATGCGAGCCGAACTGCCGGTCTTGATGATGACCGCCTATGGCACTGTAGAAACAGCCGTAGATGCGATGAAAATGGGCGCGCGCGATTATCTCATGAAGCCTTTCGATATCGACGCCCTGATTGCCAAAGTGGTCCAGCAGTATGAAAGCTTGCAGATGGTGACCGGTCGCGTGATCGAAGTTGGAGCGGTTATCATGGCCACGGGTTCGGCCTTTTTCGACCCATCCGAAGGTTCGGATGCCCATGGATACAATCTGCCCAATGTTATTACCGGCATCGAGTTCGAACGACTGGTCAGCGGAACTGGACCCTACGGCGGAAAGCTGTTGCGCCCCAGTGACGGCAAGCCCGCCCGGAAGATCGCCTGGCTCCAGTGCGTGGGGTCCAGGAACCTTCAGCAAAAAGCAGATTACTGCTCATCGGTCTGCTGCATGTATTCAATAAAGGAGGCGCTGCTGGCCAAGTCGAAGTCCGGGGACACGGTCGATACCGCCATCTTTTACATGGACATGCGCACATTCGGAAAGGATTTCCAGCGCTACCGGGATTCGGCGGAAATGGAGTCCGGGGTACGTTTCATAAGGAGTCGCGTCCATTCGATCGAGCCTGACGGAGGATCTCTTCGGCTCCATTATCTGGATTCCGAGTGCCGGCAACACGATGAATTGTTTGACATTGTCGTTCTGGCGGCCGGACAAAGACCTCATGACGGGACCGAGGACCTTGCTAAATCGGCCGGGATAGAACTCAACCCCATGGGATTTTGCCGAACCGAAGATTGCTTTTCAACCAGGACCACCAGGGAGGGCGTTTTTGCCGGTGGGTCCTCTTCCGGGGTCAAGGACATTTCAGAATCGGTCATCCAGGCCGCGGGGCGCGCCTGCGCACCGAGGATCGGGACGAGCCTGCTTTACGCGATGTTTCAAGGGAATTGCCAAGCCTTGCCGTAGCTCTTTGCACATGCGGCGGAGCCCTTGCCGCCATCCTGGACCTCGAACAGCTTGGAGCGAACCTGGCCCAGTGGGACCCTGCCATGCAGGTCTTCCAGATCGACAGGGTCTGCACTCAAACGGGGCAGGATGCACTTGTGAAAAACATAAAGGAGGGCAGCCCCAACATGATCGTCATCGGGGCCTGCATGCCTTGTCTGTATGGAAGAATTACGGCCGCCATCGGGAAACAAACGGGGCTGTCTCCAGCTCTTATAGACGTAGTGGATATTTGTACTCCAATTTTTCCCGGCAGAGATGCGGACTCCCGGCGAGTGTCGAAGCAGATAGAATCCTCTTTGAAGATGTCGATTGGAAAGCTCAGAGATGCGGACCCTGCCCCCTCTTCTTACATGCAGATCGTCAGGAAGGCGCTTGTCATCGGAGGCGGTGTCGCAGGCATGACCGCAGCACTGGCTATAGCCGACCATGGATTCAAGGTGGACCTCGTGGAAAAAGACACCGTTCTCGGCGGGCAGGTTCGCCACCTGTACCGTACCATTGACGGAATTGGGACCGCAGATCTGCTCGAAAAATCAGTTTCCAGGGTCGAGGCCCATGAGAACATTTCGGTCCATAAAGGATCCCGTGTAATTCACTCGCAGCCTCATGAAGGTCTTAGTTTCCTCACCACAATTGAAACCGATGACGGAGAGGGAAAACTTAAACTTCTGGACCACGGGGTAACGATATTGGCGACCGGTGGAAAAGAGGCGCCCGCTCGGGCTTACTGCTACGGGAAGAGCGAATCGGTCCTGACCCAGCACGAACTGGAAGCTCGCCTTGAAAACGGCGCCATCGATCCTTCCGGACTCCGGTCGGTGGCCATGATTCAATGCGCAGGCTCCCGCGAGGAAGGCAGAAACTACTGCAGTCGGGTCTGCTGCTCGTCAGCCCTCAAAAACGCTCTCTACCTTAAGCAGCAAAACCCTGAAATCAATATCTACATATTCTACCGGGATATCATGACCTACGGTTTCCTGGAGGCCTATTATACTCGGGCGAGGCGGGAGGGGATCGTCTTTATCCAGTACACGCCCGACTCGAAGCCGGAGGTCTCACCGCCAGCTTGGCCCGCGGCGATTTTGCAAGCGGGCATCTTGGCAGCCGGTCCCACCGGCGCGGTCCCACCACCCGCCTCGCCGCTAAGGATTTCGGCGCGAGACCCGATTCTGGGCAGAGATATCGTGCTGGAGCCAGACCTGTTGGTTCTGAGCACGGGGATAGTCCCTGAGGACCAGCGCATGCTCGCAGATCTCTTCGGGATCGAAATTAACGAGGACGGGTTTTTCAGGGAAGCTGACTACAAATGGCAGCCTGTTAACTCCCGGAAACGAGGGATATTCATATGCGGCATGGCGCACTCCCCCCGTTCCATTCCCGAATCTATCGCCATGGCTCAGGCAGCGGCCATAAGAGCGCTTTCGATGCTCGGTGGTGAGCGCATGGAGGGTTCAAAGACAGTTGCCGGGGTTCGTCGCAGTTTGTGCTCCCTTTGTGAAAGATGTGTTTCGGCCTGCCCTTATGATGCCCGGCGGCGAAATGAAGAAGAAGACATCATCGAGATCGACGAACTCGCTTGCCAGGGATGCGGCTCCTGTGCCGCCATCTGCCCCAACTCCGCCTCGGTTGTCCGGGGCTACAGCGACCGGCAGGTTTTGGCGATGCTCGATGCTGCACTGGATTAGGCGTGAGGGGTTGAGGAATTGAGGGATTAAGGGATTGAGGGATTAACTCGGGACTCGTTGCTCGTAACCAACTGGCGCCCATCAGGAAACTCCGGATGCGGGCCAGGCGTTTCGTAATCGAAAACTCGCTAACTTCGGGTATCGATATGCTCAAGGGCGTAGTCAGCAATATCTACACAAGCATAATCTTCAAGCTTATAGCCCTGGTAGGACTGGTGCTTCTTGTCTGCATTTTCACCTGGGCCTACTTCAACATAAATTACCAGAAACAAAACAGCCTGCAGGGCATCATTGAATCATGCGACCGGCTCGAAAATACCATAAGGCTTGGGACCCATTACGCGATGATGCTCAATTCGAGGGATGATCTGAATGAGATAACAAAGAACATAGGCAAGCAGGAAGGTATCGAGAGTATTCGAATTTATAACAAGCAGGGGGAGATAAAATTTTCGAGTTCCTCGATCGAGGTAGATAAAGCGACCAGCATAAAAGCAGAAGCCTGCGACATCTGCCACAGAACTGAACCGCCTCTGGATACGCTGCCTGTTTCGGCAAGAACGCGAACATTCAGGTCCCCTCAGGGCTACAGGCTCCTGGGTATCATCAGTCCCATCTATAATGAACCCAGTTGCAGCTCTGAGAGCTGTCACGTCCACCCCGAAAACAAAAAAGTCCTCGGCGCACTCGACGTAGTGGTCTCACTCAAGGACACCGACAAAGCAATCAGCGTCTATGAGGAACGAATTACCGCCCTTGCGATCATAAGCTTTCTGGCGACCTCCGCCATCATAGTCACCTTCCTCTTCGTGTTCGTAAACCGGCCCATTAAAAAGTTGATCACATGGACGAGCCATATTGCGCACGGCGAGTACGCCCACCAGATCGATGCACACTGGGAAGATGAAATCGGCCAGATGGCCCATGCAATAAACGCCATGGCTGCCAGAATCGGCCAAAAGCAGGAAGAGCTCAACAAACAAAGAGACGAATACCAGGAGTTATTCGAGCAGGTGCCCTGCTACATTACCCTTCAAGACAGGGGGCTGAGGCTTATCCGCTTTAACAGGGAATTTGCAGATGCCTTCAATCCTTACCCCGGCGGTTACTGCTATGAAATCTACAAAGGCCGCACAGAAGCCTGCTCGAACTGTCCGGTTCTAATGACCTTCCAGGATGGAGAGCCCCGCCTGAGCGAGCAAACCGGAATGGCCAGGGATGGAAAGATTTCCACCTGGATCTGTCGCACTTCTCCGATCAGGGATGCCTTGGGCGAGATTACTGCGGTTATGGAGATGAGTGTTGATGTAACGGAACAAAAGACCCTCGAAGAAGAAATCTTGAAATCCGAGAAGAAGTACCGCGAGATATTCAACAATATTCCCAACCCTATCTTCGTTTTGGATCGGGAATTAAAGATTATCGACTGTAACGATATGGTTTTCGCAGTTTATGGATACCCAAAAGACGAAATTCTGCTCAGGCCGTTCACAGACTTTTTCGAACAGGACGAAAACCGGGACTTGGCCCTCGAGATCAGACGAACCGATGCAATGAACAGGGTACGCAATATCACCAAAGACGGCAGGATCATATATGTAAATATTCGCATCTCCCCTTCCGAGTACCTTGGACAGGAAGCGTTCCTTGTCACCTCGAGCGATATCACCAAGAGGCTACTGGCCGAACAGCAACTGATTCAGGCGAGCAAGATGGCCACCTTGGGAGAGATGGCCACCGCCATTGCTCACGAGCTCAACCAGCCCTTGTCCGTCATTATGACCGGGTGCGACCTGATGAGGAAGAAAATGCGCAGGAATGGAGCCATGAACGAGGGGACAGTGGGAATGGTAATTGATGAAATCGACGGCCAGGTGGACCGCGCTTCTCGAATCATCAATCACCTGAGGGAATTTGGCCGCAAGTCCGATGTTCTAATGGAACCCGTGGACATTCATGAGGCGATGGAAAAGGCCCTTTCCCTGTTCAGCCGGCAACTCAAACTCAAGGAAATTGAAGTCGAGCGCAACTACCAAGAGGACCTGCCCCGGGTGCAGGGAGATGCAAACCGGATTGAACAGGTCTTCGTCAACCTGCTGATAAACGCCAGGGACGCCATAGAGGAAAAGGCGGAGAGGTTCAGAGACGGTGGCATTGAAAAGAAGATATACCTCAGAACCAGGTCCGGCGGCGGCAAGGTAACCATCGAGGTCGAAGACACCGGCGTGGGAATCCCGCAAGGCATTCTAGATAAAATATTCGAGCCTTTTTTTACGACCAAGCAGGTCGGCAAGGGTACTGNNCATAGTTCAGGACTACAATGGAACAATCCAGGTCAACGCCAGCGAAGGCGAAGGGGCCTCTTTTATTATCCAGTTCCCCACTGCAGGAGAGGCCTGATGGAAAACAGGGTGCTGCTGGTCGATGATGAGGAAGGAATCCGTAAGATGCTCGGCCTCTCGCTGATGGAAAGCGGATACGACGTGCAGGTTGCTTCTTGCGGCGAAGAGGCCCTCGCCTTCTTTGAAAAAGATCCCCCTCCCATTGTGCTCACTGATATCAAGATGCCCGGCATGGATGGACTGGAGCTTCTGCGGACAATCAAACAACGCTTCCCGGATACTGAAGTGATAGTGATCACCGGCCACGGAGACATGGAACTCGCCGTAAAAAGCCTTCAGTACGACGCCTCCGATTTCATTACCAAGCCCGTGCGTGATGAAGCCCTTGAAGTCGCGCTCAGACGGGCCAAGGAACGGATTTGGATGAAGAAAAAACTGCTCGAATACACGCAGGGTCTTGAGCAGTTGGTGCACGATAAAATTCAAAAACTCCTCGAGGCCGAAAAACTTGCAGCCGTCGGTGAGGTGGTCGCCGTGATCGCTCATTCCGTTAAAAACATCATATGCGGACTCGAAGGCGGCATATATGTGGTTGAAAGTGAAAAAGCGAAAACCGGTGGAACATTCTCCGATCAAGGCTGGGAAATGATCAAGACCAATGTAGCGAGGATCGGAGGCCTGGCCGGGGATTTACTTAATTACGCCAGGGAACGTGAGCCGGCCTGCACCCTGTGCGATCCCAATCAGCCGGCTAAAGAGGCCTTCGAACTTATGCTCCCTCTTTCAAAGGATTGCGGCGTAGAGCTGGAGCTTGACCTGTGTGCCGACATCAAAGCTGCCTACCTCGATCCGGAGGGGATACACAATTGCCTCCTCAACCTGGTCAACAACGCAATAGAAGCCTGTGCGGCCCGGCGCGACACACCAGGGAAAGTGATCATCCGGTCCATTAAAGAAACCGCAGGGGGCGTGTCCTACCAGGTCCAGGACAATGGCTGCGGCATGGACGAACAAACCCGCGCAAAAGTATTCCGGCGCTTCTTCAGCACTAAGGGCCGCAAGGGAACCGGCCTCGGATTGATGATAACCCGGAAGATAGTCTACGAGCATGGCGGCTGGATTGACTTCAAATCCCAAAAGAACAAGGGAACCACCTTTACGATAAGACTCCCGCGTTTGAAAGAGGTTGATCGTGTGCAGCCTCAAAACAAGGACATTCACAAACGAGTTAAAGGTCATTAGATCCTCGAAGGAGATCAATACCAACAATTTGCATGCGCCAGCTGGCGGTCCTGATGGAAGATTTACTGAATTTTCTCTCGCCGGGACTTAAATATCAACGTGGGAATAGTATGAATATGCTTGGATGCCTAATAACTCAAAGAAAGGGGTGAAGTATGGCAAAGAAAATAATGGTGGTTGATGACGATCCTGTGATTGTTAAATACATTGTGTCCATTCTGCAGGATAACGGCTATGACACATGTACTGCTTTCGACGGGGTTGAAGCTTACAAGAAGGTGTGCGATGAGAAGCCCGACCTGATTACGCTCGACCTGGAAATGGCCGACGAATGGGGCCCCAAATTTTTTCGCAGGCTTTCGAAGGAAGACGAGTTCAAAGACATTCCTGTTATCGTGATAAGCGCCCTTGCGGGTCGTCATCTGGCGATTCGAAAAGCTGTAGCTACCCTCGCCAAGCCCTTTGAGCGCAAACAACTCCTGGATATCGTCAAGAAGAATATCGGCGAGTAGACGTTCTCATGAGGAGAAGGTGCTCTGACTCCAGTCGGAAAAGGGGTGGCTGTAATCTCTGATGTCGCGAGCCCATGAACACGCAATTTCCCGGGAAGACCTTTTTGGAGGACGTCGAGCGCGATATCCCGCCTGTTGTCTAGACGGTGATCAAGGGCCTGCGGCGTAGTTTAGGGCGGCCTGGAGTAAGGGGCGAAGTGCGGTGGGAGCAGGGATCGTCTGCGCTCCCCACTCCTGTTTCGAGACCCTCCAGGAAGAATTTCTAATTTCTAATTGCTCTTTGAATGCCACTGACTCCCAGAGTGCTTTCCTCAAGTCCCAAGGCCATTCCGATGAGTTGGACATACGTAAGGGAAGGTAGATCGAACTCGCTCAATGACTCGAAGGGAAGGATTTTCCTGGTCCTTTCGAACTGGAGGTGGCAACAGGGGCAGGCCGTACAAATGAGGTCGGCTTTGGCCTGTTTGGCGCTCCCGAGCTTCTTTTTCGCCAACTCCATGGAGGTGGCATCGTTAATGCCTATTAATGGAGCGCCGCAGCACTCAAGCTTTTGTGACCATGGAACGCAAACCGCCCCGGTCGCCTCTATCAGCAGTTCCAATGCGCTGGGAAAAAGAGGGTTATCAAACCCGACAACGTTGCTTGGCCGCAGAAGATGGCAGCCATAATGCGCCGCTACTCTCAGGCCTGGGCAGGTCCCGTCAAGCCGGGCCTTCAGGTTTGGTATTCCCGGACTGACCGACAGGACTTCAACCAGGTGCCTGATCGTACTTTTTCCCTTGTACACCAACCCCTCCCTTTTTAGGGCGTTGTTGACATAATCGCACAACGAAAGGTCATGCTTCAGAATGCTCTCGGCTTGCTTGGTTGTTCCATAGCAACAGCCGCAGTTCGTAACCAGATCTGCGCCGTGTTTTTCGGCCAGCGCGAGATTTCTACCCGACAGGAGGATAAAAACCTTGAAGTCGATCCCTTTGTACGGGTATCCGCAGCAATTGAACTCGCTGCCGACGCCGATTTCCACTCCCAGTTTGTCGGCAACCAGTTTGGCCGCAGACTGGCAGTGGTCCCCAAAAGCGGAAACCACACAGCAGGGGAAGAAGATCATGCTCATAGAGTCTCCAGTGTTCTTTTAAAAATATCTCTGGATGTGCGCGAAATGGCCACATTTCTAAGTGCAAAGATCAGATCGGTGGCGGGCACGTTCATTGGGCAATATTCCTGGCATTTGTAACACCCGGTGCATTCCCAGAGCATTCTTGAACTGAATACCAGGTCCCACAACCTGAGCTTCACCGCATGTATCAACTGATGCGGCAGCAGGCCCAGCTCGGAACCCGGATGTTGATAGGCCCTTACCACCGGGCAATCGTTGGTGCAGATCATACACCCAAAGCAGTCGGCGCAGGCAGCCTGTCTCAAGTATGTTCCCGCCTTATCCAGCACCTTCTCTTCTTCCGGCGTGTAAGCAGTCTTTGGCTCGCGCATGCTGTGAAACTCATCAGCTATTGCCTTGAGCGCCTGACTTATCGGTTTGCTGTAGCAGGTAATCTCAATATGATCCTTCTCCATTCCCCGGTATATTGAGAGCGGAGAAAGCATCGTTAAATTCGGGATTTCCCTCACAACAAGCGCTTCCCTCACGCTGAACCACAACTCTTGCAAATTGATTCCCACCGGGCACACCAGGGTGCACTGCCGGCAATTGGTGCAAAGATTCAATCCGTCCTGGATCACCAGGGAGTCTCGAACACTCAACTCCCGCCCGCCGGCAAGCAACTTTAAAGAGACCAGCCTCTCAGAAGGGAGAATGTTCACGTTTGGTATTATCCTGTTAATAAACGCCATTGAGCAGTGACGTGTGCACGTGCCGCAATGCGTACAGGCATCGAGTTCGAGGATTTGCAGGGTCATCAGGTTTGCGGGGTTTGAGCGGGCTCTGTCCATCACGGCGTTTGCCAGTATGCAGATCGGGCTGGCAAAGATATGGAACACCTTGCTGAAAGGAAGGTAGGCGAGTCCGAACAGACATATGAGGAAATGCAGGTAATGGAACGTAGACCTCACGGCAGTTCCATCTAAGTAGACCGCCACCGGAGTTATCAATCTTGAAAAGGCATAATCCATGAAAGCCCATTGAGCAGGTGAGTGGCATTGTTCGCAGTTAACAGAATGAACAAGTTTTCCTTTCGCCAGGATTTCAGGGCTAAAAGGCCTGGCAAGCCGGGGCGAGACGACCCCGTAATTTTCCACCCAGTAAGCTTCCAGTGATTTCAGTGAAGCCTCGTCCTCATCGGCCGCATATTGCCCGGCCATGTCCCGAAAGACGGAAACGGACGTGATTTTCACACTTTCCAGAACCATACCCGAAACCATAATGGCGGCGAAGATCGCGATAGTATAGACGTCCATGGAGCTTGTGGGAGGGCGGGCCGGATCATTGCGAATGAAACGGTTGAAAACCGCCACTCCCAATCCGGTCAATACCAGCACTGCGAAAAAGTTCCTCAAGAAAAGGAATGGGTTGAGTGTGCTATAATAATTTGAAAATACCAGGGGGTTCAAATAATCGCCCAGAGCGTGCATGAGCAGGAGCATGGTGAATCCGCCAAGGATCAAAAAGTGCGCCGTCCACCGGAGAGGACTCACCCGCAACAGCTTTGCCAGGAAGAGTACGTCGAGGAAAAAGGCCTTAAGAATAGTCAGACACTGCCGGCTCCACAAGGTCTGCCACATGCCTTTCGCCGCTGCGCAAACTCGCGAGAAAGCCGTGAATTTCGTCGAGCCAAACGAGTGCCTGAACCATGTCGAGACCTTGTAGGCAATACCTGCGCAACAGATTGCAAGTGATATGTAGACCAGGGCTGATTCAGGCATTGAACCTCCGGCTTTTTACGAACACAGTCCAAGGTTAGATGCACCAGACCTCACGCTCCCCTATTCTGCAGGTCGAAGCCGAATGGCCCGGTTCGAAAAGGTTCATCCTAATAGAACCTAATAATAAGAATAAAGCTTCCATTTTCAAACTACCCGCAAGCTTCGCGGAATTGCGCTAAGGGCTTTTTCGCACTCGGATCGCAGTCCGGGGCAGCCTTGGTGAGGTTATAGCCAAGAGTAATTCCAATCTTCCTGCAACACTTTTTTTGAACTTAGTCTATCTGACTATCTTCTGTTGGACTGATTGAGGTGGGATTGAATTTTCACAAACTTATAGCTAATTAAGAAATCATTATCGCCTGCAAATGTGACCCGGAATGTTATCTAGTGCTATCTTAGGAGCTTCTCATTCCTGGCAAAGCGGTCTCAAGGGATGTAGATTATATTGAGAAGAAAAAGAAATGGATCTGCCACTGAAGAAGGGACTCTTATGAAGAAGAACAAGAACAACAGGAGTGAATAAAGAATGAATTTCAGAGAACTTATAGCTAATGAAGAAATCATTATCGCTCCAGCCGCCTATGATGTACTATCGGCCCTGATCATCGAAAAAGCCGGTTTCCCCATAGCCTATCTGGGCGGGTTGAGCAACGAAGCCAGCGACCTGGGCTACCCCGACCTGGGGCTTGCCACTGTCGCCGAAATCGTCAGGAAGGCGGGAAATATTACCGAGGTGGCAAACGTACCGGTCGTCTGTGATGCCGATACGGGGTTTGGGGGAAGCGTCAATATCCGGAGGACCGTCCGGATGTTCGAGGCCGCCGGCGTGAGCGGCATCCATATCGAAGACCAGACCTTTCCAAAAAGATGCGCGGCGATCCGTGGAAAACAGCTCCTAGAGGCAGAACAATTCGCAAAGAGAATCAGGACAGCTGCCGATTCGAAGAAAAACAAAGACTTCGTAATAATAGGGCGGACCGACTCCAAGGTGGTGGGAGGAGTCGATGAAGCCATACGAAGGCTCAATTTGTATATCGAAAACGGGGCCGACATGGCGATGGTTGGCGACCTGTATTCTTTTGACAATTATGTGCGGCTTGTCCGGGAGGTAAAAGCCCCACTGGTCGTCTGTGCCGCCGATCCCGAGCACTATCGCCTCCAACCCGATTTTACCCTGGACCAGTGGAAAAAGAGCGGTGTGAAGATGGTCCTCTACTGGTTCCTTCCGCTCTTCGCCGCGATGAAAGCGGTGAAAAGGGCCGTATCGTACCTCAAACAGACCGGCTCAATCGAAGGAATCGTCGACGAATTGTTCACCTATGGAGAATACTCGAAAACGGTGGATTTGGATAAGTGGCTGCAAATAGGTAAACAGGAGGAATGAGGTTACCTTTTTCACGCGAAGACGCGAAGAAAGAAATAACAGACTGAATTTTTTCATCTATTCCTGCACTGCCCGGGAAAGGGGTTCCTATTATTAATTTGTTTTTCTTCTAATTTGTTTTTCTTCGCTTCTTCGCGTGAAAATTCCTCTCCCTCAAGAGTCACCTTCCCGCCTGGAAAAGGGGTCGTCTGGTTTTTCCAAATTTTTCCGGCGTTTTCTGGCTACGAACCAAACCCAATAGAAGAGCAGAAGAGGAAAGGTCGAATAGGCTCCGACAAAATCGCCGCGAAAAAGGCAAAATGTGCCGTAAAAAACGACGACCGCAACAAATGCGAGCTGAATTATAGGGAAGAACTTTTTCATACGGAATTATTATTGGCCAACGTGCACAAAAAATAAAGCCCGCTTTTGGCGGGCTGTTGAAAAATCCATTCGGGGCCGGTAGGCCCTGTGAAGATTTTTATATTTGCAGCGTTAAATGTCTGACTAGGTCACAATCCGGCGTCCTGCTGCAACGAGCGGATAGATAAACCAAAGCGCAGGGACAGTCAAGTAAAATTGTTACGGTCAATTCAAAAGAGCAGCTATCCCGATTGCGGGCCCTCCGCAAGGATGGTTCCCCCTCACGTGAACCCGGGGCCTGCCGTGCATGCATAACAATGGTCGCCGACGGCGATGGACACGCCTTCCATGGGAAGGCCGGGCAGCTCGGATATATGTTTTTTGCTCCCGGAGTGATAAAGCCGGGCGGCAAGATTGAAATCGCAGTCATATAGAAATCCCTGCCAATCTACCGACAAGGTAGTCCGGCACATCAGGTGCTCGACCGTGCAGGGATTGAAGCTGTCCTCGAGTTTTTTCAGGTAGGCATCCAGGTTGCCGGACTCTTCCAGCCAGGTGCGGAAACGCCCGAGAGGCATGTTGGCAAAAGTAAACAGATTTGTGAAGGCGATCCCGTGTTTGATTCCAAGATCATGTCTGAATTTGCGTTCCGACTGGGCCTGGCTTGCAGGCAGGAATGCGCCGGCAGGATTGGAAACCAGATCCAGGGTCAGCCCCGTGCCTTCCCTGCCATACCCGATTGCGTTCAGCAGCCTGAGTGCGGAAATACTTTCCCCCCACACGCCCGCTCCCCGCTGGGCATCGGTTTGGGCAGAGCTGACCGAAGGTAAAGAAGCGACTATCGCTACCCGGTTTCGACTGTATAAATCGACAAGATGGGTCATTTCGGGTCGCGCAAGGGCGACCAGGTTCGTTCGAAGGATCAGCCTGGGAGTAAGCCGGGCAAGTTCCTCAACAAGCCCGGGCAGGTCCGGCAGGAGTTCGGGAGCACCCCCCGTTATATCGATCGTTCCGAAGGACATACGGCCAGCGCAGGCGATTACCGCCTCGATTGTCCGCAACTCCATCATCTCAGGCCGTTTGGGATCCGACTCCAAATGGCAGTGACGGCACGCCAGGTTGCATTTGAACCCCACGTTTATCTGCAAAACAGCGGCTGCCGCCCGCAGCAATTCTAGTCCATGATTTTCGAGCTTTTCCTTGAAGATCATCGCTTCTCTACATCGAGAGCTTTTCGGCCACTTTTCGCATCTGAACGCCATGCACCAGGGATGCGCCGCCGCGTATGGCGTTTGTAACATGAATCGCCTCGGTCATCTCCTCGAGGTTGGAACCTTTCTCAAGACAAGCCACAGTGTAAGCGTCTATGCAATAGGGACACTGAACGGCATGCGCCACAGCCAAAGCGATAAGCGCCTTTTCCCGTTCCGTAAGCGCCCCTTCGGCGAAGACCGCACCGTAGTAGTCGAAAAACTTCTTTGCCAAATCAGGCGCATTTTCGCCGATTTGATCGAATTTCGCGAGATCCTCCGGGTCGTAGTATGTTTTCAATCGTCTATTCTCCTTCGAGGGTCCAACATGGGTACGGGCTAAGGGTTACGGCGTTTCCGGATGGACGCTATTCTATCATGAATTCCGGAAATACGACATTTTTCACGCAAAGACGCGAATTGTGCAGACTTTAATACCTTTTCCGGTGAGCGCAATAAAACAGTCGTCAGTGGTCCGTAGTCAGTTTTCAGAAAAACAAAAAAATGGTTCCTAATGTCCGCATGGGACATCCTGAAACCATGAAAAGCGCGCCAGATCACCGCCCTTTTTAAAGGGAGAAAAGGTGGTTTTTGACCCAAGACACGAAACCTGCAGACCCCGAACGAAGTGAGGCAGGCAACGCTAAATCTGGTCGGCGGTCCCACCGCCCGGGAAATCCGGCCGGTGGTCCCACTGCCTTATGCTATGTCATCCAATTGGCAGCATTCCGTCCCGAATGGAAAAACCATAGCATCCTCCAGCAAGACTTCAAGGAATGCCTTCTCTTCCCAACCCAGGCAATCTCTTGCCGGGCTTTGCTCTTCGTAACCGCGCACCCCGCTGTTCCCTTTCACCATCATTATGCGTTGTGACGAAGAGTTCGCCGGATTTTCCTTTAAAATCATGGAATGGGCCAGCATAGCTTGATCCTCGCTTTTTTGTGGTGAGACCTGATCTCCAGCTTGGAACGAGCCGGCAAAGAAATTGGAAAACAGCCAGGCTACACGTTCCCTGGGTATTGAACAGCCGGTTGGGTCCTTGTCCAGACGAGGAATGCAGCGGAAATCGAATTAACTGGTCGCGAGCGAGGTCTTGCCTGCAGACAACTTGGCCAGGTGATTGAAAGCCGGTATCGAGAAAAAACGCCTGAAAACTCGAACGGATAACTATGGCGGTGCGAACCATCCATTTCCCCGTCCGGAGCAAGGACGCTTCTATCTGCAAAGAAATTAAGAAATAATCTTTGAGAGTCAACGGGTGAATCCGTGAATTGGCAAACGGCGAGCGCCGAGGTTACGGGTTGCGGACACATATTCGGCAGTCCGGTAAATTTTTCAATAATTCAACTTCTTCGCGCCTGAATGCTCTTCCGGGTTGATTTCCCAACCTCTATACTGATAGAAGAAGAAGGAAGACGGCAACATATCACCAATAACAATGACCTCGTGCCCTGCGCCAGCAGAAAGGACCAGACATGAGCAAAAATCAGGACGCCAAAAAAGACGAGAAGAAAAAGCCGGCCAAGACAATTAAGGAAAAGAAGGCTGAAAAGAAGGCCAAGAAGGAGTTGAGGAGTAAATGAGAGCTATAAGGAAAACGCGAAGACGCGGCAAACTATCCCGCCTCTTCGCGTTCTCGTGTCCTGGCCGGGGCGGTGGGACTGCCAGCCAGGTTAGCCGCTGCCTGCGGCGGCGGCAGGAAGGCGGGCAGAGCTAAGCGGGAAAGTTCAAGATGATTTCTTCTTCCGCGCCGTCGCGGTCGAGCTTCATTTCAAGCTCTACACTGCTGTCCCGAATGCCGAACGAAAACGGCATATCCCCTTTATCTCCTTCGATATGAGTAATGTCCCTTACCACATCGAACACTTTCCGTCCGATGGGCGACGGCGGCTTGGGCAGTTCCGACTCCCGGTACTTTGCGGTTACAGAAACTCCTCCATCAGCCTTACGGCGAATTGAGATCTCCTTGGCGTTTCGGTCGATTCCGTGCAAAATCGCCAGGGCGAGCCATTTAAGAGCGCCCTCTTCGGAATCATGCTCCTTGACCAGACCAGCCATTTCACTCAGCAGGTCAGCGGTCACGAAGCAGTCGGCCTGTTCCTGAACCTTCAAATGCAGCGAACGTTTATCAAGCATTGCAAATCCCTCCTAGAAAGCAGCGAGCAGTGAAGAACCGATTCGATAATGGGCAACTGCAAGTGTCCAATCCTGGGTTTCCGGATGGATACCAAGCCGGAACCTTGCTCCCCGTTCTAAATTCTTCAATTCCTCAATTCCTAAATTCTTAAATTCCTAAACACATCAATTCCTAAATTTGTAAATTTGCATTAAAGCTAAGTACTTCCGATTTTAAATCCAGTTATTTTTAATCAGGAATGGAGTTTTCAGATTCGAAGCCATGGCCGGCCCGTGTTTGAAAGCCAGGCGAGCGAAGGCAGCTGCATCCATGCAAACTTTGATTAAACGCGCGAAAGATGTTTACTTCGAATGGCTGAAACCGTAAAATCCTCGGTGGCACAGAGGCAGTCTATGACAGACCAACCAACCTTTCATCAATTCTTCCGCGTAATCGCCGTTTGAGGAACAGGATACGGAGCGAAGGCTGCCGTTTCCGTATAGTCGAGGAACGATTCGGTGTTATTTCACACATTCCCGTTTTTTCTCCTCTACACCATCACAGCCGTAGCGTACTGGTCGATGAAGGACGAACCCAAGCGGGTTTGGTGGTTGGTGCTTGCAAGCATTGTGTTTTACGCCAAGTGGAACCCGTGGCTGGTGTCCGTTGTCCTCTTCACTGCCGCTTTTGACTTCTATATTGCTCAACGCATTGAGGCGGCAACCTCGGTGCGCCGGCGCAAGTTCCTGTTGGTCACGAGTCTTTTGGTCAGTCTTAGCCTGCTGGCATTTTTCAAGTACACCAACTTCCTAATTGACAACGGCCGGCTAATGCTCAATTTGTTCGGCCTTGAACTGTCCGGGACCACGCTTAAAGTCGTCATTCCGCTGGGAATCTCTTTCTATACCTTTGAAACCATCAGCTATGTTGTGGATGTCTATCTGGGGCGTATCAAAGCTGAACGAAACGGTTCGAATTACGCTCTTTTCCTTTTGTTCTTCCCGCATCTGATCGCCGGCCCGATCGTCAGGGCCGGTCACTTCCTGCCCCAGGTGAGACGCCGCAAGTTTCTAAACTGGGAACGGGTGCAAGTTGGCGCCCGCCTGTTTCTCCTTGGTCTGTTCAAAAAGGTTGTGATCGCCGACCAATTAGCCACCCTGATCGACCCGGTTTTTGCCAATCCCGGGTCGTGGTCGAGCGCAACCACCTGGGTAGCGGTGATCTGTTACGCCGTACAGATCTATTGCGATTTCTCGGGTTACTCGGACATGGCCATCGGGGCTGCGCATGGGCTGGGCTATCACTTGCCCGAGAACTTCAACATGCCGTATTTTTCACTCAACATTGCGCAATTCTGGCAACGCTGGCACATTTCCCTGTCAACCTGGGTGCGGGACTACCTGTACATCCCCCTGGGAGGCAATCGTTATGGCACGTTCAAAACGTATCGGAATCTCATGATTACGATGCTCCTGTGCGGGCTTTGGCATGGAGCCGGCTGGACCTTTGTTTTCTGGGGTTTCTATCACGGCTTCCTGCTCGCCGTGCACCGTGCCGTGCCGTGGCCCTCGTGGCTGGGCAAAAAGATATTGATCCCGTTCCGATGGGCCACAACTTTTCTTCTTGTATGCATCGGTTGGGTATTTTTTAGAGCTCAGAACTTTTCCAATGCCCTGATGATGTTGAGGCGAATGTTCATCCCGACCGAGGGACTTGTGTTAACCACCCATGTGGCCATGTTGGCGACGGGTGTCCTGGCGCTGGTGTTTCTGGCTCACGTTCTGGGCGCCATGGTGGACTGGCGCAAGCTCGAATGGCCCATAGCATTCCCTCTGGTGGCCGCAGGCATGGTCGCAGGCTTTCTGTTGGTGCAGATTTTGATGCCCGCTAACGGGGGCGCGTTCATCTACTTTCAATTTTAGCGAAACACATGGGAAACGTTACCAGGACAAAACGAGTGCATCAAAGACAGAGGCGCAGTAAACGGCTCCTGCTGACGGTGCTGATCCTCATCGCGGCCGCTCAGTTGGGGGTAGGACTCCTGTTGGATCTGGATCCGCTAAAAGTTCGTTTTAGACCGGCTGAGAGCATTATTGCCAACCTTTGCGAGGCCTCCCGCCATCCGGATATCCTATTCCTGGGCAGTTCGAGATTTGGAGACGGCATTAAAATCGGTGAGCTTCAAAAAGCTATGAACGAAACCTTCGGCAAAGAAGCCCCGCTGATGGTTAACTGTGCGTTTCCTGCTGCCGATCCTTATTCTATGGACTTCTTGCTGCGACATATTCTCCGCCGGGGAATAACGCCCGCCATGGTGGTCATGGAGATCAGCCCGGAAACGGTAATGCTGGGCGGACCGTATCAGGGCGGCCAGGTGACGCGGATTTTGACCTTGAAAGACATGCCTGAGGCTGCGGCGGATCTGATTGCCTTTGGAAAATTGACGGAGTTGATGGACTCGCGCCTGATTCCGATTTATACCTTTCGAATGGAATTGTTAACCTACTTATTCGGGGACTCACCGCCGTACCTTGCGCCCCCCGCCGGGATTCTTTCACCCGTGCCTGCTCCCACGGCAGCCAAAGCCCAGGCGGCCGCTCTCCCCCGAAACGTCTCCCGGGTTGAAAAAGAGAACAGACTCAGACTGATTCAATCGGCTCGTCCAAATGTTCAAAGCTGGCTGCGTGGTTTCCGGATTAAAGGGTTGAATGTCCGTCATCTTGAATCGATGCTGGCATACTTCCAGACCCATGGCATCGCAGCCATCCTGGTGGGGGTTCCGGTCACGAAGATGCACTTCGAGTGTTACTCGCAGGAAATCAATCTGAAGTTTCTTGATTATATGAACACCCTGGCCCGCACTTACGGCTGCCGCTTTGTGGATTACCGGGACCGGTTTGCTGACGATCTCTTCTACGATCACCATCACCTGACCCCTGAAGGCGGCAGCGAGTTCTGCCAGGTTTTTCAAGAAGAGGTCCTGTGTCAGGCCTGGCGAAAAGGTCCCATGACTTCTCGGCGGACAGAGTGATTTTGCCTTTGAAGCTAAATCAAAAAGCCCTATCCCGGTTTTGGATATTGGCCCGAGTCAACAGTGTTGCCCTTAACAAAGGGGGTGACTCAGGGTGTTTGAATTTTTCTAAAATCAGCCACGCGAGCGAAAAGTGCCCTGGTTCGGGTGAGCAGTGCAAGCCGGTTTCGGCGAACCGCCTCGTCTTTGTCCATAACGAGCACGGAATCGAAGAAAGAGTCGATCATCGGTTTTAGCCGGGCCATGGACTCGAGTGCCCCGAAATAATCCGATTGTGCCAAGAGGATGCCCACCGCCTCTTGAGTCGAATTCAATTCGTCAAAGAGGAGCCGTTCGGCAGCGTTTGTAAGAAGGGATTCGTCAACTGGCGCCACCTCGGCTTCGCTTCCCCTGCCTGCCGGCGAGGGTTCCTTGATTATGTTGGCGACACGCTTAACCGCTGTCGCAAGGGCTGCAAAATCATCTCTTGCGGTAAACCGGGCAAGCGCCCTGGTTCTGGCGACAGCCTCCAGCAAATCGTCTATACCTATACAGAGCGCCGCATCGATTACATCGGGACTAAATCCCCCGTCGCCGGCCGCAAGGTAATTGAGCAGGCGCCCTTCGAAAAAGGCGGTTATGTCCCGTTTAACATTTTCCGCCGGCTGGGTGAGTTTGCCGGAAAGCAGTGCCAGTGCCCTGTCGATTACCTCGCCAAGCGAAATTCTAAGCGGAGTTTCCAGTACGATTCGAATGATGCCAAGGGTCTGGCGCCTCAGGGCAAAGGGGTCGGTCGTACCGGTGGGAAGCATCCCTGCCCCGAAACAGGCGGCGATGGTGTCGATTTTGTCGGCGATGCTAAGGAGCGAACCTTCGATTCCCGAAGGGATCGGCCCGCCCGACCGGCTGGGCAAGTAGTGCTCATATATGGCCTGCGCAACAGCTTCGGGCTCCCCTTGGAGCCGCGCGTAAGTTCTGCCCATAATACCCTGGAGTTCGGGAAATTCGCTCACCACGCCCGATACGAGGTCGGCCTTGCACAGCCGGGCGGCACGGCCAACTTCGGCCAGGCGCTCGGGAGCGGCGCGCTCCGCCAGCATGAGGGCCAGGTCTTTGAATCGTTCCATTTTTTCGTAGCTCGTCCCGATTTTGGAATGAAAAACAACCCCTTTAAGCTGATCAACCCGTTCATCGAGACGAACTTTCTGATCTTCTCTGTAATAAAAGCGGGCGTCTTCGAGCCTCGCCCTAACGACTCTGGCGTTTCCCGCCGCCACTACCGAGGCGTCCCGTGGAATTACGTTTGAAATCGTTACAAAATACGGAAGCAGCGCGCCTGATCCGTCGATTATGGCAAAATAGCGTTGGTGTTTCTTTATGACAGTAATCAGTAATTCGGGGGGAAGCTCGAGATATTTGTCCTCAAACTGTCCGACAAGAGGCTGGGGAAACTCGACCAGTTGTGTCACTTCATCGAGAAGCTCGTCATCGGCCAGGATTGTGCCGCCTACTCCGGCTGCAGCGGCGTCCGCACCCTTCCGAATAAGTTCCAGCCTCTCTGATATGTCCAGTATCACATGGTTTTTTCTGAGATTTTCCCGGTGGCTCTCCAGGTCGTTCACCTCGATCCAAACCGGGCTCATGAACCGGTGGCCCATCGATTTTTTCCCGGAGCGCACGTGGGCGTATTCACACTGCAAGACTTCCTGCCCGAACAGCGCCACAATCCACCGGATCGGCCTGGCGAAAGTTACGCTATAGGACGACCAGTGCATAGATTTGGGAAATGGAATTTTGGAAATGAAATCGGGGAGCATTTTCTCGAGGAGTTCACGGGCCGGGACCCCTGCCTCCTCCCGGAATACACACAGGTACTCGCCCTTTGGCGTCTGCTTTATCGTGAGGTCGTCGATGCTCACCCCCTGGCTCTTGGCAAATCCTTCGGCGGCCCTGGTAGGCTTTCCCTGAGCATCGTACGCGGCGCTTCTGGGCGGCCCGGTGACCTCGGTCCTGACAGCCTGCTGGAACTCCGCCACACCCGGCATGTTCAATACAAGCCGGCGAGGCGTGCCGGCCACAGCCGGTTCACCGTGCGCTATGCGGTTTTCATCCAGAAAACGGGACATCCGCACAGCCATCCAATCCAGTGCGGGTACGATATAACCGGCCGGTATTTCTTCGGTTCCAATCTCCATATAAAAATCTGGCGCCATCTGTTCACCCTGTAGAGTTTTGAGGTTTGAGTTTTCAGTTTTGAGTTAAAACTAAAGACCTCCTCAGTTTTGAATTCCCAGTTTTTAGTTCTCAGTTTTTAGTTCTGAGTTGAAACTAAAAAGTCAAATCTTCTTCAACAGCGGGAAGCCCATTTCTTCGCGCTGTGCGCAGTAAGCCTGCGCCACATTGCGCGCCATGTTTCTAACCCTGGCGATATAATTGGTCCTTTCGGTCACGCTGATGGCCCCGCGCGCATCGAGCAAATTGAAAACATGCGAGCATTTGAGCGTATAATCATAGCTTGGCAGAACCAGCCCGCGCTGGTTCATTCGCAACGATTCAGCCTCATACATGCCGAACAGCTTCAGCAGCATGTCCACATCCGCCTCTTCGAAATTATAATGGGACCATTCCACTTCGCCCTGGTGGTGGACGTCGCCGTAAGTCACATTACCGCTCCAGATGAGATCATAGACGGAATTGACACCCTGCAGGTACATTGCAATTCTCTCCAGTCCGTATGTCAGCTCCAGACTAACCGGACTGAGGGCGATGCCGCCTACCTGCTGGAAATAAGTGAACTGAGTTATTTCCATTCCATCGAGCCAGACCTCCCAACCCAGTCCCGAGGCGCCCAGGGTGGGCGATTCCCAGTCATCCTCGACAAATCGTATATCGTGATCCAGCGGGTCGACGCCAAAACTCTTGAGACTCTCCAGGTAAATTCCCTGCGAATCTGCTGGAGAAGGCTTAAGGATTACCTGATACTGATAATAATGCTGAAGCCGGTTGGGGTTTTCCCCATACCGGCCGTCGGTGGGACGCCGGGATGGTTCGACGTAAGCCACGCTGTATGGCTCGGGTCCGAGCACTCTGAGAAAGGTGGCGGGATTGAAAGTGCCCGCACCGACTTCGAGGTCATAGGGCTGCTGAATGAGGCATCCTCTGTCGGCCCAGAATTTGTTGAGCGCAAGTATAAGTTCCTGGAATGTCATTTCGGTCTCCGAAAAAAACAGGGCCTATAAAAATAAGTAAAGAGTGAAAATCTCAGCACTTTGCCGCCGTCGAAGGCGGCGGCGAACCCGGCAAGCGGTCCCACCGCCTACGCATTATCGATCAAATCGACGCGCCTTTTATGCCGGCCGCCTTCGAAAGGCTCCTCTATCCATTGGCGCACTATCTCGAGGGCCAGGTCCACACCGGTAAAACGAGCCCCAAGACACAAAATATTGCTGTCATTGTGACGACGGCTCATTCGCGCT
>OMOE01000115.1:27094-47322 GCA_900290365.1 Syntrophobacter sp. SbD1
CCGGGTAATCGACCGAATCGGCCCCATTGGTGCCGACGTCCACCACGTCGATATGCGCCTCTCTAAGAGAAGAAGCTACAAGCTCCTTTAGTTCGAAACCGGCGTGATCCGATCCGATGAAGACCTTCATAACAACACCTCTACGGGTGTAGGGCGTCGGAGTTCCGAGTCCCTCTGCCCTGTCGTGTCCATATTTTCAGTCTGAAACAGATGCCGTCCTGGAGATATGCGGTTTACAATCCCCCGAACTCTCTTATTTGGACTATTTTCAATCTCGAATCAAGCTTTTCCATTCTCATCGAGAAATTTGCCGGAAATTTTCCGGCAGGACGGTGCTTCCCACGAATCATGGGTCTTACGCAACGCGCGGCAGCAAAAGCCAAAACCAAAAGAAGTACAACTATTTTCAGGGGCCTGCCGATTCGCATGCCAAGAGGCTCCGGAACTGTGCCTGTGTTTTAAGGAATTTGACTTATCAGGCATTCTTATGTATACTACTATCGATTTCCATTAAGGGCCAGCCAAAGAAATTTAAGAGCCAGTCGCTCACTAAGAGCATGCCGCAAGCGCAGCATAGCGGAACCAAATATCTTCGTCTTATCGCACTTTTTCGTGCCCTTGACGATTAAGCCAAAGCAAGAGAATCCAGGGAAGCAGAAAATGGAGACCCAGCACATACTGCTATTCGAGGACGACGACGACGTCCTGATTTTGCGGGACCTGCTCAAGCATAGCGGTATGGACTTTGAGCTGATAGTGGCCAAGACGCCGCCCGAATTCCTTGCAGCCCTCGATAACTGTTCTCCCGATCTCATCCTCTCGGACTATGACATATTAGGGTTTAGCGGCGTTTGTGCTTTCGATGCTGCGGCAAGCAAATGTCCGCAAGTTCCATTTATTGCCGTCTCGGGGATGTCTGCAGACGATGAGCAGGCAAAACGAATGATGGCAGCCGGCGCTCCGTTCGTTTCCAAGCAGAAACTGGGTGATTTGGTTGAAATCATCCGGGACGTGCTTTCTGACCGGGCGCTGCGAATACCGGGGCAAAAGTCAGTGTCCCATGAGTCAAGGGCTAGCCTCGAAGAAGAACTTAAAATCGCCAATGACAAGCTGCAAATGGCCAATGAAGAACTCGCTCTTTTAAATAAAGAGCTGGAAACCTTCAGCAGCGCGATATCTCATGATCTGAGGGCTCCTGTTCGCAAGATCGCGATGTTTATCCAGATGATCGAGGAAAGGCGCGCCGGGGACCTGGATGAGAAAAGCAGAGAATATCTCAAACGTATGCGGTCCTCACTGGACCATATGAGCGAGCAGATCGAGGACTTGCTCAGGTTCTATCGAGCCTCGTGCGCTCCGGTGAAAAGGGATACGGTGGATATCTCGGGCATGGTGCGCCAGCTCGTGTCCGAGCTTCAGTCAGGGGCTCCTGAAAGGAACGCCGAATTTATAATTCCTGACAGGATTTCGATCAACGCAGACCCCGGGCTTCTCCGCACTGTCCTTGAGAACCTGTTGGACAATGCCTGTAAGTTTTCATCCACAAAGGCACATGCGCGCATCGAGTTCGGTGTGATTGAGGAGGCAGAGGGCCCCGCCGTCTGCTTCATTCGGGACAACGGCGCAGGTTTTGATATGAAGTATGCGGAAAGGCTCTTCGTTCCTTTCCAGAGACTTCATGCTGATTTTCCCGGAACAGGCGTAGGCCTTGCAACCGTTCAACGGATCATCCGAAAACACGGTGGGCGAATCTGGGCTGAGGCGGAGGTGGATGCCGGAGCTACTTTTTACTTCACCCTGGGTCGATAGACCAATAAGAATAATCTTGCTTTTCTTGCTTCACGGGCTGGGAGCAACGATGGCGCCTGCTTATCTTCATATCCGGCGCCCCGAGTGAATATCGTCCAGGGGCCTTTTGATCCTTTTGATCGGAGTCCAGGCAAGATGACGCATCCGATTGTTATCACGGTTGGCCGTGAACTGGGCAGCGGAGGTTCTTACGTCGCCCAGCGGGTCGCAAAGCGGCTTGGTTATGCCTATATTGACCGGCAGATCCTCCAGCAGGCCGCCGCAGAGCTGGGTCTTGAAGAAATTGAGGTCGAAGATAGGGACGAGCGGCTGCAAACCTTCTGGGAAAGGCTAATCTCGGTTTTTTCCCTCGGGGGCGTGGACTCTGTCTATATTCCTCCGCCGCGCTGGGTTACTGATGAAGAACTGATCGAAACCGAGCGGCGCTTTATCTGCGAACTGGCAGGCAGGGGCCCGTGTGTAGTGCTGGGCCACGCCGCATTTCACCTTCTCCGCGGGCGCGCAAGATTGCTCAATGTGTATATTCATGCACCGGTAAGCTTTCGTATTCAAAGGGTCAAGTCCATATATGGGGCCAAGAGCGACCGGGAGGCGGCCGGGATGATCGACCGTTCCGACCATGAGCGAAACCGCTACATCCGGTTCTTTACGGAGCTTGAACGGTCTGATTTCCGCAACTATCACCTGACGATCGACACGGGACTGATAGATTTCGATACGGCTGAAGAAATGATCGCGTCTTTAGCCGGCAGCCTGCGGGAAGAAGGGGACTGGCCCTGGGTAAACCAACCGTGCTGAGCTCATGTAAAAGATAATTAGGAGTTACGAATTAGTGTCCATCCGGAAACTCAGGATGTGACACTTACAGTTTCCAATTCGGAAAGGAGTTCACCTCACCCAACACACACCTCACCCCCCGCCCCTGAATTCCGTCCACCGTCTTTGAACTTGACCGGAAGCCAAGGCAAGATGTATAGGGATACGTGCAAAAGCATTCACTCTTTCTTCCGGGTTAAAGCCGGGAAGCAACAGATCACCCTTTATCCTCATTGCCTTATGAACATCTATTTCGCCGAGACGACTGTAGCAGAGCAAAGAGGGCTTCTTTGCCGCTGGACCGAGCGGTTCTACATGGAGAAAAAGCGGGTCCAGATATTTGTCGATTCGATGGCAGCGGCCCAGTTGATAGATCAGGTACTGTGGACATATTCACAATCGAGCTTCATTCCACACGTCATCTTCAGCGCGGGCACGGGGGGAAAGCCTCCCGGGGAACCTGTTCTGATTACCCCTGGAGAGTTCAAGCTGGCTGGGTTTGAAACAGTAATATGTGACAGCCCGGCCGACCTGCTGTTTATGAGCAAATTCGAAACCGCCGTCCATTTCATTCTTAGAGACGATACTGAACGTATGCAGCAAAGCCGCGTGATGTGGCAGCGCGCGCGCGACTCGGGGTTCAATCCCGTCCATGTCCAATATGAGAAGAATTGAGCGATTTTAGATTTTGGATTTTTGATTGCAAAATTCAAGGTAGCGAATTTCTGGTCAGAACTTGATCATACAATCTCAAATCTCAAATCCAAAATCTAAAATTTCTGGTATGTGAATTTTTGGACGATCAGCCCGGCAAAGGGCTTGACATAACTCTGCAAGCGGCTAGAATGGCCCGATTGTGCCAAGTGGAACGAACGTCGGGATCTGTAGAAAGCTGATATGAAGGAGTAGTTGATATGGGAGTAGTTGCAGACAAACTCAAAGAACTGCGCGACAAGGAAGCCAAGATAAAGGAAATGGGCGGGAAAAAGGCTGTGGCCCAACAGCTTGAACGCGGGAAAATGACCGCGCGTGACCGATTGAATTACTTCTTCGATTCCGGCACCTTCCGCGAACTTGACATGTTTATGCAACACCGGGGGACCCTTTTCGGCATCGATAAGATCGATATTCCTGCAGACGGTGTCATCACGGGGTTTGGAGATGTGAACGGACGGCAGGTTTTCGTGTTTGCCCAGGATTTCACTTCCCGTGCGGGCAGCCTTGGTGAAATGCACTCCAAGAAAATATGCAAGGTAATGGACCTGTCTCTTCGAGCAGGCAAGCCGATCATAGGTTTCTGTGATTCGGGGGGCGCACGTATTCAGGAAGGGGTCGATTCGCTCTCCGGCTACGGCCAGATATTTTACCGCAACGCAATGGCCTCGGGGGTGGTTCCCCAGATTTCTGCCATCATGGGTCCATGCGCCGGAGGGGCAGTCTATTCACCCGCCATGACAGACTTTGTCTACATGGTCAAGGGGACCGGGTTGATGTTCATCACCGGCCCCGACGTGATCAAGTCGGTGTTGGGCGAAATAGTTACGCAGGAAGAACTTGGCGGCGCGATGACTCACAATTCTAAGAGCGGTGTGGCCCAGTTCGCGGCCGAAGACGACTCCGACTGTATTGACCAGATCAAGCGGCTGCTCTCCTTTTTCCCGGAAAATAACATGGAGGACCCTCCATGGGTTGATACCGGAGACGATCCCAACCGGCTGTGCCCGGAACTCGACACGATTATTCCCGATGCCGCAATGGGCGGATACGATATGCGGGAAGTGATCCACTCGATTGTGGACAATGGGGATTTCCTGGAAGNNCCGACAAGGCGAGCCGTTTCATCCGGACATGCGATTGCTTCAACATCCCGATGCTGACCATCGCCGATGTGCCAGGTTATCTGCCCGGAAAGCAGCAGGAATGGGGCGGGATTATCAGGCACGGGGCTAAGCTGCTCTGGTGCTATTCGGAAGCCACCGTTCCAAAAGTTACCCTTACCACCCGCAAGGACTACGGGGGATCTTATCTCGCGATGTGTTCAAGCGATCTTCGGGCGGATTTCAACTTTGCGTGGCCGACGGCCGAGATTGCGGTGATGGGCGCCGAGGGAGCGGCAAACGTCATTTTCCGGCGCGAAATCCAGGAAAGCGCCGACCCGGTGGCAAAGCGCCAGGAAGTGATCGACAATTACGCCAAGGCGCTCTATAACCCCTATATCGCAGCCTCCCGAGGCTATATAGACGGAGTGATAATGCCATCCGAGACCAGGGCGCGCCTTATCGAAGCCTTCAGGGTGGTCGGCAACAAGCGGCAGGCCCTTCCGCCCAAAAAACACGGCAATATTCCTCAATAAGCAGTGTGGGCAGTGAACAGAAAAAGAGGACTCTATCTGTTCACTGCCCTTCCTTCATTAATCTACGCCAGGTACGTCAGTTTGCTCAGCCCTGGAAAAGTTCCTCTTTCCGGCCATGATGCTGCCTTTTCGTCCGGTTTTCTCCTTGTTTAGCGCCGAAGCGATACACTGTCTATTTTTAAAGCTCTCTTTGGCCACCTCAAATGCTGCGCTATCCATTCCGATCAATTGCCGGACTTGTTCCTCCGGGCAGCTCTTTTCATTCCCGGATTCGCAGAGCAGACCGGCCACAAGTATTATAAACGAGTCGTTCGGTATGCTAAGGGATTGACAATCCACGATCACTTCGCACAATTGGAAGAAAAAATCCGAGGTATTCTCAGCTTCCTGAAGACCTCTTGAATAATTTTGCACCTCGGCAAAGACCCTGCTTTTGAAATCGTCCCTTGCTGCGCGTGCGAAACCGGTTACCAGTATTTCTCTTATCTTGTCCCTAAAGGGATCTTCCCTTAATCTCGTTTCCATCGTTTCTCCCCGTCGCATTCAGCAAGCTGCTCAACCGGGAACCCTGATGAAGTTCACTACACTGGCCGGTTGAAATTAAAATACGGCTGAAATCAACATAATGGCCGCGTCCATTGATGTCTATGGGGTGAAGTTGTTGAAATAACGGATATTGACAGCGAGCAGGGTATAAACAGCGCATGATCGCGGCGGTATGCATAGAACACGATGTTGATCTGCTTCATAACGACAGAGATTTTAATCGTATTGCCAGTTCGTTTGATCTTCGGTTGGTCACCGGGGTTATTATTCACTAATCGGGCGGTGGGACCGCCGTCCATATTCGCCAATCAAACCTTCGGCGGCGCGGCTATTTTGAATTTTGACTTGCGCCGGCAGGCCCGCCCTGGTGCGCAAATCCAGGCGTCGTCTCGCCGCCAAGCGGGTCCGATCCCAACAGCCAATCCTCGATGGTGGGCGGTTGCACGAGCAACTGCGGAGGGGTTTCCCAGTTCGGGCCGGCGTTGAGGTCTACTCCCCTGTGTATTACTGAAACGGGCCGGTCGGACGAAACTACAACTACGATCAACTCTTCGTGTTCGGCGGTAAACCTGAGGGCCGAGTTGAAGCGTGCTCCCCGGGCTCGGTTCTCACCGGGAATCGACCTTCCGTCGAGCAGGCAGGCAAATCCATGCAGGTTCAGGTCTGCGGCAATATGGAGCGCCCCATCGACCTTTGAGAGGGATTTGGCAAGATCGAGCATTACTTCGTCGGTCAGATCGATTGGTGAGGCAAGCCTTTGACCCGAGATCGTAATTGGAACGCTGTTAAGATCGATTACTATCGTGGTCCCGTGCCGCTGTTCGCCTGCCCTGGCCACAATGCTCGATACGATCTTAAACAGAGCTTCCTGTCTGTACTCTTCAAGAGGCGATTCCAAAAGGAGTTCTTCAAGGTGCACCAGCTTGGGCTTGCGGTTGGATGAATGAAAGCTCCCATCCGAAAAGCTGCAGACCTGGTTGCCCGAAAAACGCAAGAACCCGTGTCCGCCACGGAAATCGGCGGTTATGCGGCAATCGGGAAGACTTCCCCGTGCCACTCCAATTATTCTGCGCCCGTCCGACACAAGCTTCCTGTCCGAATTTTCAACCGCAAGGATAAGCTTTCTCACATGCTTGTAGTTTGTAAGCCGGAGCGTTTCCGGGTGAGGGAACCTTACCATGAAAGGCACCTCATCTATAAGTGAGGGATCGATAAACACGAGGACCCCCCGTGGCCAGGCGCCCTCCTCACGGGTTTTGGAAATACCCAGGATGGCGTCAAGGATCGGATATACTTCTATGCGGCTGTCCAGGCCAAATTTAGCGTCAAGCCGGTCCCGAATGTAGTCCCTGATCGCATGGGTCGCATATTCCCGGACTATGTATGACGAGTTCCGTGTATAAAACCATTCCTCATTGGTCCAATCATGGGCCATAAGGCAGGCGGCATGTTCGAGCCACCTCTCCGTTGGACCGCTCGAACACATGGTCGGATGCTCTTCGGTAAACCACATCTGGTAGAATACGGACATGGCCCTGCCACCCCGGGATATGAGTCCGGCGAGATCCAGGCCTTTTTCCGGAAAGATTTGGCCGAAAGGCCTCATCTGCATAATATTTGGATTATATTCCCGCCACGCACCCACCTTCAGGTAGATTTTCTCAATGAGCGGCTCCCAGCCAGACAATAAACTCTGAGGATCGTAGAGTCTGGGCGGGTCACCCGGCTTCTCTGCGTATACCAGCGCCGCGCGGCTCGGACCGGAATAGTGGTTCAGTCCGTCGCAAAGCCCGTCATGAATATGGAAAATACTTTGGAGTTGAGATGTAATATCCATATTATCAATAAAAAGCTGAAAGGTTAACGCCAACCAGGGAACTCATCTAAACAAATAAGTACAATTTCCGACCGATCATTTCAAGGGCTAATGCAATGAAATCTGGAAAATGTGTTACTTGCCGTCCCGCCTCTCAACGTATTGCCATTGCTCGGGAAGAGCCTGCGGCCCCGGCTTGATTCCGGCTAAATCCGGGTCCCCGTCACCGTTAAAGGGTAGACGTTCCGCTTTGACCTTTTTGGCTTCCATGCGGCGAGCCTCCTTATCCCGTTGCTTCTGTTGCTTCTCTTTTTCCTTCTCCCGCTTCTGGAAGGTGCTTTTTGATTTTTGAGCCATAACATAACTCCAAGGACTTAATTTATGAACAAATGGTTAAACGATGTCCCAAGAATTAATATCTTGACCCGCGCGTCTGTCGCTTAACAGGTGGCTTTGCTTGACTTAGCTTTATGAGCTGGTCTTTGAGCCGAGTTCCATTCAGACCTTTCATAGCGACGTCGGCTTGCGAATTATTTGGCATTTCCACGAATCCAAACCCTTTCGACTGTCCCGAGGGCCTATCCTTTATAACTTTCACTTCGGATACTTCTCCAAAGCCGGAGAAAAGGGACATTAAATCTTCTTCAGTGACATTGTAGGCTAAATTGCCGACATAAATATTCATATTCGTTCTCCTGCATCTTGTATTTTAACAGCAGAGCTATATCACAGGAAGCTTCCACATTTCTTCCTCTTGAAAAACAAAAGCCGGAGGTTTACTCCGGCCCTTGTTCCATCGTAGACTAGACTAGAATTTACGCCAGAAGGTTAAAGCTTTCTTACTTGAGTAGCCTGGGGTCCTTTTGCGCCTTTTTCCTCGACGAAACTCACCTGGTCACCTTCGGTAAGAGACTTGAATCCGCTACCTTCTATAGCGGAGAAATGAACAAATAAGTCACTCCCTCCGTCTCTTTCAATAAATCCAAATCCCTTGCTCTCGTTGAACCATTTTACTCGACCTTCCGCCATCTTTGATCCCTTTCTGTTGTTTTGACTTTTGCTTCCCGCTTTGGAGCTACTTAAAGAATCGTTCTAATCAGGCGAAAGAACCGACTCCCGAGACAACTCAATTAACAGGACGGCTGTTATTAACTTGCTAAAAATAGCGCCTCTTTGACAAAAAAGCAACTCGTTTGAGCTACTTGGGGCGTTTTATGGATGTCCCGCGCTCCCATACCTTTCCAATCTGATGCTCCAGATCGATTAAATACATATCCCCCGTTATCTTCACCACGGTCCCGGGTCCGTTTGGTGTGTGCACTTGATCGTCAAGCTTGGGTTTCCAAACCTCGATGTGTTCCTTGCTGGTCCGAGGCAATGCTGCAACCTGCCTCATGGGCTTGCGAAAGGAATTGAACGTACTCCAGGGGCGCTTAGTTGTTGTCATAGTCTTCACTTCTCTCTGGCGTTTTGCCGATAACCTGGCTCGAATCTATAGTTGGTTTCTAATCGTTGCACAACCGGATATAGCCCAGTGCACCTGAAAACGAGCAGGATTAACCGGCATGGCTCAGGCATTTCCGGCCCTCGTATCTGAAGTCCTTGAATTCCTTTGGAAGCGGCTGCTGGATGCGGGACGGCCCCTATTTCCGCGGCCTTGCGGCCTTGCGCCCGTGCTCGCGGCCGTTTTGGATCTCCCGCCGCCACTGATTGCGACAGAAGGCTCCAGGCCGGGAATAACATGCACCACCAGGCTTTTACCCGTATAGCGTTCGATGCGGTCCAGGTAGGGGAAGTCAGCGCGCGAGACAAGCGAAATTGCAATCCCCGACTGCATTGCACGCCCGGTTCGGCCGATGCGGTTTACGTAGTCTTCAGCAGACCTGGGCAGGTCGAAGTTTATGACGTGGCTGATGCCCGTTATGTCTATTCCGCGCGCGGCTACGTCAGTCGCCACCAAGATCCTGATCTTACCCCGCCGCATGTTCTCCATGGTGTGATTGCGTGCGCTCTGCGTCATGTCGCCATGAAGAGCGGCAACCCCTAAACCTTCAGACCTGAGTTCTCCGGCAAGGTGATCAGCGTCCCTTTTGGTTGCGGTAAACACGATCGCCCTCGTTAGTTCCGTATCGGAACACAGATGCCGCAGAAGGCGGTTTTTGTGCTGGAGGCCGTCCGCAATATGGAGGCGCTGTTCGATTTTATCATGTGTTATCTTACCCTGCGACAGTTCCACACGGTCGGGGTCCTTCATGAATTTTTGCCCAAGCTTGGTCGATGCCGCATCCATGGTAGCGGCGAACAGCAAGGTCTGGCAACCCTCCGGCATGGCATCCGATACAAATTCCACATCATCTATAAAGCCCATGTCGAGCATGCGGTCGGCTTCGTCCAGGACGAACAATTCAACATTTGATAGATTTATCCGGCCGCGCCAGATGTGGTCGATCAGCCTGCCGGGGGTCGCAATGATCATATCCGGTGACTGAGCCAGCGCTCTTATCTGGTCTCCGAAAGGCATTCCGCCGTATATGGCGACGCTGTGCACATTATTGAGGTATTTTCCGTACTGGCGCGTCGCCCTGGAGATCTGCTCGGCAAGCTCACGGGTTGGCGTAAGAACCAGGACGCGCAATCCTCTTTTTGAGGGATCGTCAAAGAGTCTTTGCAGGGCGGGCAGAACGAATGCCGCCGTTTTGCCGGTACCCGTATTTGCCGAAGCGATCAGGTCTCGGCCTGAAAGTGCCTTTGGAATGGCCTGTTGCTGGATGGAAGTTGGATTTTGATGGCCGCATTGGGCCAAAGCCTTCAGAATTGGTGGCGCAAGTTGCATTTGTTCAAAGAGCATGAAGTTTTTGATTCCTTAGTTGTTTCTGACTCGAATATAGCTATTGAAAGCGTCGCGCCTGTAGCTGCAGTTTGATCGTAAAGGCCGACCACCTTCGAAACAGAAACCGGTTAGAGACATAATTCAGCAGTGCCGAACCAATGGGGCTCGCAGGAGCACGCATGTGCAGCCGGCACAAAAATCATCGTCGCCAACCGATATGCTGTGCAAAAAGAAAATATGCTGAGTGCAAAGAGGCTAGTGATCGATGGGTATTGACGGCAGGCCGGAAAGGTCTAAAGTTCCTGGTCATAGACGTCAAAAAAGCTGGAACATTATGTATGATACACTGTAAATTTAAAATAGCAAGCCATTTTTGTTAATGGATCAAAGGGGAAAACCTGAGTCCAATTTCCTTGGCCCGGCTGTAGAAATTCTCAGCGAAGGTCGATTGAGAGTCCGGGGATCTCACCATCAATGATCTTCCGCGCAAATATGATGCCTTCCATATTTGCCATCTCTTTGCTTGTAAAGGTACTTTCGGATGAAAAAGTTTGTTCTCTCGGTTCGCCGCTTGAATTTTTGTGGAGCGAAACAGTGACTTGTAAGGTCCAACGGTTGCTTTCGCCAATCTGAACAGGGTTTGACTTGAGCAAATATCCCCTATAAACAAATCCCATTATCCATTCCTTTTAATTAGACCAATGTGCCGACCGGAAACACCGGGTGATACACTGGCAGTTTTCGATTTAGATTTCTTGCCCCGGGCAAACGGATTTTTCGTTCTTGCAAGAAATAAATTGCTTGCGCGGAGCCGTACTTGTGTACTGTCTCGCGGAGCATCGAGATTCTGTCGGTGACGCTGCTGAAGGCAACGACGATCCAGAGGCGGTGGGACCGCCGGCCGGGTTTGCCGCTGCCTTCGGCGGCGGCAGGAAGAGGCGGTTCCATCGGCCCGCCAGAGCGGGAAAGGACCAGTTCCGACCGAAACCAGACCAGTTGGATTATTTTTCGACCTCTTTCGTGGATTTACTATACCGCTTTCTCGCCACCAGCACAAACTATTTAATCCTGAGCCGGCCGCTATGGGACTGTAAACTTACGTCTTGCTCTGCTGGAGAGTCATTAATAATAATTTCACTTGGAATATCGTTTGTCTTTCCCTGTGTCGAGTGTAATGACAATCTCAGCCGACTGGCCTTCTGCATTGAAATTTACTATCGTGCACTCTACCCTGTCGTGGGTTAATTCCTCTATGGCCTTCGCTATTGCATGCTCAATCTTCTCCAGTGGAATGGTCTTCAGTTTACAAGCATAGGAGGCATGATACCGCTCATCGAAATTTCCTTTTTTTTCTTCCACAACCACTCCTTTCTGAGTCCTGAGTTAAAAAGGGCCATGGACTTCTCATGAATTACCAAGATAATCACTCAAACTGATGTTAGGATGTTACCATATTAGAATAGTCCATTGGGGATGGACAATTATTTTATCATTAAACGGGACGACGGAGTTGTATTGAAAGCATGGGGACAGGGAGCAATTTAATGGCGGCAAAAAGAAATGAAGATTCCAGTCTGCTCAACAAGATCATTGATATTATCAAGGGTTCGGGAAAGGGTGGTCCGAGCCAGGGCGGCCCTGATCAAAAAAAGGTGCGCTTTTCCATATGGTACTTCGTTGCAGCCGCGATGTTGTTTTTCTGGTTTCAGAGCTACACGGCCGTTCAGCAGACCGAGAAGGTCTCCTATTCGGATTTTAAGCAGTGGGTTGGGCAGGGCAAGGTTGAAGATCTTGTCGTTGGCCAGGAGCAGATAACAGGCAGCGTTAAAGAAGAAAACGGCAAACCGGCAAGACCGTTTGTTACCGTTCGCGTTGAAGATCCGGAACTCGTAGGGCAGCTCGAGCAAAAAGGGATCAAGTTCAGCGGCTATGCTGAAAACAAGTGGCTCGGGGCGATGGTTTCCTGGCTGCTGCCTCTCGGATTTTTCGTTTTTGTCTGGTTTTTTCTTATGAAACGTATCAGCGGCGGCGCGCAGGGTGTGCTATCCCTGGGTAAAGCACAGGTGAAAGTCTATGGTGAGAAGGATGTAAAGGTAAGCTTTGCGGATGTGGCCGGAATCGATGAAGCCAAGGGCGAACTCGAAGAAGTCGTTGAGTTCCTGAAAGACCCGGAGAAATCTCAGCGCCTCGGAGGACGCATTCCCAAGGGGGTTCTCCTCGTTGGGGCGCCCGGGACCGGCAAGACCCTGCTTGCAAAAGCGGTTGCGGGCGAAGCCGGGGTGATGTTTTTCAGCATGAGCGGCTCCGAGTTCGTGGAGATGATCGTGGGAGTTGGAGCAGCCCGTATCAGGGACCTCTTTAAACAGGCCAGGGAGCATGCTCCGTGCATTATCTTCCTCGACGAAATGGATGCGCTGGGAAAGGCTCGCGTGGGAAAGGCTCGCGGCCTAAATCCCATGGGCGGCCATGACGAAAGGGAGCAGACATTAAACCAGCTTCTTGTCGAGATGGACGGTTTTGATCCGAGGGCGGGGGTGATCATCCTGGCCGCTACAAACCGCCCGGACATACTGGACCCCGCCTTGTTGCGCCCGGGGAGGTTCGACCGCCATGTGGCAATCGACAAGCCCGATATTCGGGGACGAGAGGCCATTCTCAAAATTCACGCACAAAACGTTACGCTGGGTCCCGATGTGGATCTGAAGAAAATCGCGGGCATGACCTCCGGCTTTGTGGGGGCGGACCTTGCTAACCTGGTCAATGAAGCCGCACTGGTTGCAGCCAGGCGGGGTGCTGACGAAGTGAACATGACCCATTTCCAGCAGGCCGCTGATCGAATTGTAGGAGGGCTGGAAAAGAAAAACCGCGTCATGAGTCAGAAAGAAAAAGAAATCGTGGCCTACCACGAATCGGGCCATGCGCTTGTGGCGATCACGAATCGGGCCATGCGCTTGTGGCGATGCTTCTGCCGGGAACCGATCCGGTCAGTAAAATCTCGATCATCCCCAGGGGTATTGCTGCGCTGGGCTACACCCAGCAGCTTCCCACCGAGGATCGCTATCTTATGACTCGCGATGAACTCCTGGATCGCTTGCAGGTGCTCCTGGGCGGGCGGGTGGCCGAAGAGGTGATCTTTGGTGATATCTCAACAGGGGCGCTGAACGACCTTCAGCGCGCCAGCGATATCGCCCGCTCCATGGTGATGGAGTATGGGATGAGTGAACGCCTCGGGCTTTTGACCTACACCCACACGCCACAGTCAAGATATCTCGATCTTGGATTGGGTTCAAACGAGAGAGAATACAGCGAGCGCACGGCACAGGATATCGATGGAGAAAAAAGCAGGATAATGGATGAGGCCCACCAGAAGGTACTGCTCAAGTTGAAAAATCGCAGGGATTCCCTCGAAAAACTCGCTAAGATCCTGCTTGAGAAGGAAACCATCGAGGGCGACGAGTTGAAACAATTTTCAGAGGAAGTGAGGGTTCGGGCATCTGCTGATGATGAGAAGGCTTGATCGAGGAGTTTTATATTGAGTGAGATGGAGTGAAATCGGGTAGTCGCCATTTCAAAGAAGGGAATTGCAATAATGCTGAGCAATAAAGACCGAAACAACAAAGGCAGTGTTAAAGGTGTCGATGAAGGATATACAAAGAAGAAGACAGAACCGAGTTCGCGAGAGTTGCGAAGAAAGAATATGGTCAAAAAGGTCAAGAGACTGAAGTAGGCGGTGGGACCGCCGGCCGGGTCTGCCGCCGCCTTCGGCGGCAGGAAAAATTGTATCTTAAGGGCCCCTTGCAAAACTCCTTCATCGTCATTCCGGCGATTGACAACCCGGCCGCAACCCAATGGCTCCTACGGGGGGCCACGGTCGATCTTGAGGCCGGAATCCAGGTTCTTCAAGCGTTTCTGGACCCCGGCCTTCGAGGCTGTGTCGCAATTGCGAGATGTTGCAAATTTCCCCCCTTTCCTAAAGGGGGGCAGGGGGGATTTTGATTCTCCTATATTGCATAAGTCATTACAATCCCCCTCTATTCCCCCTTTACAAAAGGGGGAAGCAAGGCTTGGCCCCGCCGTGTTTTCCGGAGCATTTCTGAATTACGACACAGTCTCCTTCGCCGGGGTGACGGTCTTGTTGAGTTTTGCAAGAGGCTCTTAACTTTTGCCTTTTTACTTCTTACTTGCGCGAGCCGGCTTGAGCAGACGTTGGTTCACAACTGAAGGCGTTTATGCCTGTTATATCACGCCCTATAGCCAGGATATGGATGTCCTCCGTGCCATCGTAAGTGTTTAGGGTTTCCAGATTGAGCATATGGCGGATCGGCGGATATCCGAGGGTGATTCCCCTTGCACCCAGAATGTCTCTGGCGCTCCTTGCAATCTTGAGGGCTTCGTGGGCGTTGCTCATTTTTGCCATGGAGATCTGCGTGTGGCGCGCGCGGCCCTCGTCCACGAGCCTGCCCAGGCGAATGCACAGAAGCTGAGCCTTGGTGATCTCCGTCAACATCCGGACGAGCTTTCGCTGCACGAGCTGGAAGGATGCTATTGGGGCTTGAAACTGAATTCTGGACTTTGCATGGTTCAGGGCAGTCTCATAGCAGGCAATGGCGGCGCCGACGCTCCCCCAGGCTATCCCATAGCGAGCTTCGTTGAGGCATATCAGGGCGGATTTCAGACCCTCGGTGCCGGGCAGAAGATTCCCCTCGGGGACTTCCACATTATCGAAGTTGAGAACCGAGGTGACCGAAGCCCGCAGTGAGAACTTGTGCTCGATGAGGCGGGCCGAAAAGCCCGGCATGCCCTTTTCGACCAGAAAGCCCCGGATTTGTCCATCCTGCGTTTTTGCCCACACTACCGCCACATCGGCGATGGACCCGTTTGTTATCCACATCTTGCGGCCATTAAGAACATAGCCCCCCCGGTTTTTTACAGCGGTCGTCCGCATGCTCTGTGGGTCCGACCCTGCTTCGGGCTCCGTCAAGCCGAAGCAACCTATTTTCTTGCCCGCCATCAGTTCCGGGATCCACCGTTGCTTCTGCATATCGGTCCCAAACGCATAAATGGGGTAAATTACAAGGGAGTTTACGCCGGAAACAAACGAACGCAGGCCGGAATCTCCCCGTTCCAGTTCCTGACAAACGAGGCCGAAAGAGACGTTGTTTTTTCCACGCCCGCCGTATTCATTCAGCTTGAACCCGAGTAGACCCATTTGCGCCATCTCGGGAATCAGTTCGACCGGAAAAATCCCCTGCTCGAAATAATCGGCCGCCTTGGGAAGGTATCGGCTGTCTATCCAGGTTCGCACTTCATCCCGGATTTGCTTTTCATCAGGTGAAAGAAGCTCTTCACAGAAGTAATAGTCGGTATGTGGCCCGTTCATAACGTCCTCCCTTATCGCCCCCGTATTTCAATGGTGTTCGGCAGCCTCCGCATCGGCTTTCGTCGCGTGGACAGTCCCGTCCGCGTGTTCAGGCGCCGAATAAATTGAATACAGCCTCATGTCCTCTTTAGCCGAAGCGTTAATAATATTGTGCTCAACGCCCGCCGGAATCACCACGGCTGATCCGTCCTTTAGGGGATACTCCTTACCGTTTAGCACAGCCTTTCCTTCGCCTGTTTCAATTCTTATGAACTGGTCCACATCGTGGTGCACTTCTGAACCGATGTCTTCCTTCGGCCTAAGGTTCATGACCACCAACTGGGTCCGGGAAGTCGTGAAAAGCACTGTCCGGAAGTTACGGTTATTTGATGTCTTCTCTTCAATGTCAACAACGTATCCAGCCATAGTTCACATCTCCAGTTAGCAAGTAATTGTACCAATTTGCGTTCAAGAGCGGGCGGGGATAAACCCCATAAGCGCTCAAATAAGAAATCAGATATGCATGACTTCAGTTACCTAAAGTGTTTCAGAATTTGCGTGTAAGCCCTGAAAGGACTGAATAATTCAGCCCAGGGTAAGCATTTCAGAATTTGCGTGTAAGCCCTGAAAGGACTGAATAATTCAGCCCAGGGTAAGCAAAGCGCCACCCTGGGTGTGGGGTTCCACGCGGTGCTTTTGTAGGGAGGGCTTTATGCCCTCCCGAAGCACCCAATTTGAACGCAATTCCGTGTTAGTCACCATAGTCCACGATAATGTCGGCTTCATTGCCGCACACTTTGCATGTCCTGGTCTCTTTCTGTTTTTTTTTGATTTCACCGGATGACGCCTGCACATCCACCCATTGGCAGCTTATGGTCATCTCCGCTTCATTCCCGCACTTTTCGCACATACATACCTCGACTTTATCGGCCATTGCAGTCTCCTTTTTTACAAACCTTTTACTTTGATCCGGCCAGGCATTTCGCTCATTTCGCTTATTTCGCTTGAATTTCTCCTTTTTTAATAGAAACACTCGACTCATCAGGCTTAATGGCTTGCCAGGGATGATTTACGCTGTTAAGCACTAGTCTTTCTGCTGACAATCCGGGCAGATGCCGTAAAAATCAAGCCGATGACCAATGAGCTTATAGCTCAAGCCGATGACCAATGAGCTTATAGCCGGTTTGGGAGGAAAGCTTTTCAGTCATTTCGGCCAGGCTCGTCAAATCGGGATCGACAATCCTCTTGCATTTGATGCAGATCAAATGAGGATGCGGACCGGGCTTTTTGCCGTCATAGCGGTTATAATCACCGCTGAACTCAAGTTCCAGCACTTCACCTATCGATTTTAGAACAGCCAGCGTTTTGTACACGGTAGCGATGGTCGTGGTGGGGGAATCTGTTTTTACCCGGGCGTGAATTTCCTCTGCGCCGGGATGCCCTTTGCTCTCAGCTAAAATCCTAAGTATCGCAAGCCGCTGCGGCGTAATGCGGTATCCCTTTTCGCGGAGTTTCCGGAGCATACTCTCAATGCGGCTGGTGATATCTTGCATTGGGACTTTCCGAATCAGAGGTTATGGAGACTCACTATCATAAGAGAATAATTGTGTCAAGTCCGAAGAGGACTTCGTGTTCTCCTGCCCCCCGATTCTTTATCAAATCTTGACACTTTCTTTATCTTTTCCTCACCGCACATGGTTAAGCTTTTGGATAAGATGCCCCCGGACTGACAGTAGAACAGATTGACACCGGGAATTGCCGTACTTACAAGTGGACGATTGAATACTCATGATCACGGCTAGTTAACTTTCCGAAGGCTTCAGGGCATCAAAAAATGCACCGGGGTGCTATTACAGCCCGCCACACTACCTTGAGAGGAGGTGACTTCATTACTGATTCATAGTACCCGCCGGATAACAATAGTCAGAGGTCCATCATGTAGCTTCGGGTTCACATCAACTTAAAAGAGGAGATTTTACTATGAAAGGTCGCAGCAGGTTTTTGGCAACTTCTTTAATCGTCCTTCTGTCCATTGGCGTTTTCGCTATCGCCGGATCTTTACAAGCTGCCGAAATGGACCAGGGAGCCATGGCAGGTCAGAAGGCGATGATGGAAGGCGCAAAGAAGATGATGGATGAGGTCAGAAGGCGATGATGGAAGGCGCAAAGAAGATGATGGATGGTAACAAGATAATAATGGATATAGTGGCCAAGAAAGGGATTCATGACCCGGATTTGACGGCGGCCGCAAAGATGATGACTGAGGGCTATGACATGCTAACCAAAGGCGAAAGCATGACGACCGGCGGCACCATGGCGGAAGGCCAGACTATGGTAAAAAAAGGCGCAAAAATGATGCTTGAAGCACAGAAAATGACGTCGGCCGCCGTCACGAAGTTGGGACCGGAAGTCGTTAGAGAATGTACAATCGCTCTTGACTCATGCACGTATGCAGAAAAACAGATAAAAGAAGGTGCGTTGGATTGGTTTTTTGGTGGCTTTTAACCGCAACACTGTCCGGGTCGAACATGAGAACCGGATCTCATAAGGAATTCACTGCCCCCTCAGGTAAACTCTTGCAATCCTGAGGGGGCATACCCTGTTCAGTGCGATACCGAGGGCGTTGGACAGCATCCGAATCGGTAACCCGAAATTTGGAATTTCTGCCGGCCCGACGCGGGCCATGCATAGACCTTTTTCAGACGGAGATTCAAATGAAACGTTTGAACCTTAAATCCTTCCTTCTGGCATTCCTTATCGTGATTTTTGGGGCATCTTTTGTTGGCGGAGCGGAAGGAATTACCTTCATCAGTTCGGATCAATTGAAAGAAGAGATCACGAAACCGGGTTTAGTCGTAATCGACGTGCGAAAAGACCATGACTGGGATTCCAGCCAGTATAAAATACAGGGTGCGCAGCGGCAGTCGGCAGCCGAAGTCAAAGAATGGATGGGCAACTACTCTAAGGACAAAAACATCGTTTTATACTGCGCCTGACCCCACGAGGCCACCAGCGCCCGTGTGGCGCAAGAACTGGCAAGCGCAGGCTTCAAGAACGTCGCAGTGCTAAAGGGTGGCTGGGATGAATGGGTCCTGAGCCAAAATCCGGTGGAGAAGAAATAGCCTTTGCCTTCCAAGCCGGTTTATCTTCCGGAGAAAGCATCATCCCGGCTGCCGGAAAATGCCCTGCAATCCAAGGAGAGCATTTATGAAACATGAATCCACCACCTCAGGAGATTTGTGCCGTCGCAACTTCCTCCAGCTCCTTAGCCTGGGAACCGTCGGCCTGGGCTTTGGCGTCTCTATCTTTTCACGCGGCTATGCCATGGCCGGGGAACAAGACAAGGAGACGGCCCATCAACTGCTCATGCAGGGCACCAGGGACTTCAAAGGGGTCCGGATTTCCGAGATCACCCCTAATGACATGTTCTATAAGACCACCTACGATGGTACCGCTGATCTCTCCCTGGATACCTGGCAGCTTAGCATCGAAGGACTGGTGGACAAGCCGATGACCCTCAAGCTGGACGACCTGATGAAGTTGATGGATAAGACCGAAGCTGTAACACTCTCCTGTATCGGCAATGCGGTGGGGGGTGATTCCATTGGCAATGCGGTCTGGGAGGGAGTAACGCTGAAAAGGGTCCTGGAACTCGCAGGTCCAAAATCGGGCATCAGGAAGGTGGTCTTCTACGGCGGGGAAGGCTATACGGATAGCATTCCTTACGATCTTGCCATGGACGGGACTGTTTTCCTGGCCTACCGGATGAATGGGGTCCCCCTGCCGCGAGAGCATGGCTTCCCGCTTCGAGCTGTTGTGCCGGGGATCTACGGAATGAAGAATGTTAAGTGGTTGCAGAAGGTCGAACTGGTGGACCACGACTACAAGGGGTACTGGGAAGGCAAAGGATGGTCTGATACCGCGGAGATCCTGACGCTGTCACAGATCCTGATGCCCATGACCGGTCAAAAGATGCAAGCCGGAACTAATGTGGTAGGCGGCATTGCCTATGCAGGCCGGCGCGGAGTCGCCAAGGTGGAACTCTCTTTGAATGGCGGAAAAACCTGGGCCCCGGTGGAACTGAAGTCCCCTTTATCTGATTTCGCCTGGGTGATTTGGCGTTATGAATGGAAGGCGGATCGGAAGGGCAACTTCAGGCTCCAAGTTCGGGCGACAGATAAAAAGGGGAACATCCAGGAATCAGGCAGCTTACTGGGCCGCTCCTATCCAGACGGCGCCAGGGGCATCCATGAAATCAAGATCAGCATAATATGATTTTAGATTTTAGATTTTAGATTTTAGATTGCAAATTCAAGACCGATCTATCAAGGGTTTTTGATTGTGGATTTATGATTGCAAATCCTAAAATCTCAAATCGTCCGGTTACGACTTTATAATTCAATCTAAAATCTAAAATCCTACTATCTAATTCAATCTAAAATCTAAAATCTAAAATCTAAAATCCTGCTATCCCAGCCCCTCTTGCCAATCATTGTTCCCTTCCGAAAGGAACCATACAGCTCTTATAGTAGTGCCCTTGCCTGGGGCGGATTCAATATTGAACCTTCCGCCCGTTTGTTCTGCCCTTTCTTTCATCCCGGATAGCCCATATGATCTAGTGTGACCGGATTGGAGTTCTTTGGTCTTCCCCGTTTTTATGGATAGGGAGTTAAGCTGCCATCCCTGAGCCGGAGGCGGAA
>OMOE01000161.1 GCA_900290365.1 Syntrophobacter sp. SbD1
GGGAGGGATCGCGGGGGGATTGCTGCTTCTCAATACCGGCGAGAACATGTTCCGGACATTGGTGCCCTACCTGATCCTGTTTGCCGCAGGGTTGCTTGCCGTGCAGGAACCGGTGCGCAACTGGATAGTCCGCCACTCAGGGCATGCAGGCGGGCCCGGGACGGCGGAGATGTGGACCGCGCTTCCAGTGGCGCTTTCCGCTGTATATGGAGGCTATTTCGGTGCGGGGCTCAGTGTGATTGTGCTCGCGGTGCTCGGGGCCGTGGTGGACGATTCGCTCACAAGACTAAATGCGCTCAAGCAGTTTATTTCTTTTGCTATAAATATCGCGGCAGCCGTTTTTTTCCTCTTTTCCGGGCAGGTGGTGTGGCGAGCCGCACTGGTTATGGCAGTTGGCGCACTGGCCGGCGGAGCGATTGGAGGCCGGCTCGCCGGCAAAATTCGGCCGACCGTGCTGCGCCGCATCGTCGTCGCCGCCGGTGTCATTATCTCCGTCTTCTACTTCAGACACTGATACGGAGCCATTGTACCGGGGGATTACCGTTTGACCGTTCACTTTTTTTTGACACCGGCGTGAAATTCCGTTACAGGTATGGAGAAGTGTCCATCCGGAAACTTCGGATGTGACACTTATAGTTTCCAATTCGGAAAGGAGGCATTTTTCGTCATGGCAAGGAGTTTCCAATTCGGAAAGGAGGCATTTTTCGTCATGGCAAGGAAATCGAGGGTTTGCGCGGAGGCGTGCCTGGGTACGCCGCACAAGCCAACCCGAAGATTGACGCCGCCAAGGCGGAAAAGGACCCTTTACGGATGGAAACTAGAGAAGAATCCGGCTTCCTAAAACCAACCGGCCCGTCATTCCTCCGATCTTTATTTGGAAATTTTATAAGGATATCCTTAGCACCTGGACCGGGTGATCGGGTGGACAATGCGGCTTGAGGGAAAGAAAACAGATGGCGAACGTAATTATAGTTGGCACTCAGTGGGGCGATGAGGGCAAAGGCAAGGTTGTCGATTTGCTGGCGGAGCAGGCGGACTTCATTGTCCGGTTCCAGGGCGGAAACAATGCCGGGCACACTCTGGTAGTGAACGGGAAGAAGTATATCTTCCACCTGATCCCATCCGGAATCCTTCATAAGGACAAGTTGTGCATGATTGGAAACGGGGTGGTGCTCGATCCCGGCGTGCTCATAGAAGAAATGGACCGCCTCGGGGAAGCGGGCTTGAGCGTAACGCCGGTCAATCTGCTGATCAGCCTTTACACACATATCATCATGCCCTATCACCGGGCGCTGGATCTTGCCCGTGAAAAAAAGAAGGGCCGGTCCGCCATCGGCACCACCGGTCGCGGTATTGGTCCATGCTATGAGGACAAGGTGGCCCGAAATGGGATTCGGGTTCACGATCTTCTGGACAGTGCCGTTCTTTCGGAAAAACTGACGGTAATCCTAGATGAGAAGAATTTTATTCTCCGCAATTACTTTGGAGAAGCCCCCCTGGGCCCTGCCGAGATCCTCGATGAATACCTCGGCTACGGGGAGCGGCTCAGGCCTTTCGCGGGAAATGTATCTCAACAGCTTCAAAAAGCCGACGCCGGGGGCCGCAACATTCTTTTCGAGGGGGCGCAAGGCACACATCTTGACATCGATCATGGAACTTATCCTTACGTGACTTCGTCTAATACCGTCGCAGGCAGCGCCTGCTGCGGATCGGGCATCGGGCCCACCCGAATGGACGCGGTGCTCGGCATAGTCAAAGCGTACACAACCCGCGTCGGCAGTGGTCCTTTTCCCTCCGAACTTCTAAATGACACTGGAGAACACCTCCGCAAAGTGGGAGGAGAATTCGGAGCCACCACGGGGCGGCCGCGCCGCTGCGGCTGGTTGGACATGGTGGTCGTCAACAGCTCCGTAAGGCTCAACGGTCTCAGCGGCCTGGCACTCACCAAACTCGACGTTCTTACCGGGATGCCGATGCTCAAAATAGGGGTTGCCTACAATTGCCGGGGCAGCAGGCTGGAACTGGTCCCTGCCGAACTTGCCGCTCTGGAGGCGTGCGAACCCGTCTTCGAAGAGATGCCCGGATGGGACGAAGACCTCGGGAAAGCGCGCTCGTGGACCGATCTTCCTCAAAACACCAAAAAATACATTAAGGCGATTGAGGAAATCTCAGGGGTCCACGTCCACATAATTTCCGTCGGCCCCAGCCGTGACGCAACTATTATTATCAAAAACCCATTCAATGAGGGGACGCACAAAGAGCACACATCCAGGAAGATTTAGATATCAACATCCTGCAATGCCTGCAAAGAGAGTTTTTCCAACTGCACTTCAAGCTCACGGGGCAGGGGTACATCGAATTTCACATTGACGGTGCAGTCTTCGAAGGGATGGAAATGGACGCCTACGACCGTTCCGCTCTGGTTAATGGACTGTGAAGAACCCATCAGTGGATGGAGGTAGCTAATCCAAAGTCTTTTTCCGAGCAGCAGGGCGGCGGTTTCTCTCTTGCGTATCCCTACAACGAAGCATGCCCCGCCCCTGGATATATCGGCCAAATCCATACTGAAGGGCCTGACGGCCGGATTGTTCGACGAATCCATCAGGAGCGCCTCCGCCCTTCCCCCCAAAGTTATTCTTCGCTGGCGGCGGCGATCCTTTTCCTTGGCTTTCAGCAGGTCTGAAATTTTTTCCGCACCGGATACAAAGCTTTGTAATTTGGACTCGAGCACCGGAGAGGTTGTCTTCCACACCCCCAGAATGTCTGAGTCAAGGTAGTATGCTGCGATCCTTGATTGCGCAATCATAGTTGTCGTACAAATGGAAGGTGAGAAGAAGGCCTCCTCTCCACTGAACTGACCCGTCCGAACAGGTTTTAAATAAACCTCTGTATCATCCTGGAAATAAACGATTTTTGCCTGCCCACCGTCAATAAAATAGAGCCGGGGCTTCCACTCGCCCTGCTTGAAAATAATTTCCCCGGCCTGGTAGGCAGCTTTTTTAAAGGCAAAATAAAGGGCATTGGCTTCCTCAACGCTCAAGGAGTCGTAGAGTTTGGCCCAGATTCTCCGGTGTTCGCTATCGATGGCTTGTCTTTTCTCCTCTTCGATGATTTCCCCGGAACGAATTATCTCGTCTAGGGCCATCGAATCTATTTCAAAAATGCGGGACCTCATTGCCTCCGCGGCCTCGAATCGCCCCTGTTTCGCGCAGGCCAGGACAAAATCGAAAAGAAGCTTTATCGCGGCATCTTTGTTGCCCTGTTCAAGGTATTGATTTACCAGTCTTTCCTTTTCAATCATATCTTCCATTTTACATCCCGGAACCAAGTGGCCGGTTTTCAACCGGAGAGGCTCCTTTTCGAATTGGAAACTGCAAGTGTCCAATCAGTGGTCTCCGTATGTAAACCATCCGAAGGTCTTTACCAATAATCGGATGAATTCACGAGTTTCTGCACATTTCATTCTCGATAGCTTTACAAATGATAAATGTCTAAAATAGAAAGTGAGGCGTTAGGCGGTGTTTTTCCACTCAGTCCTCAGTCCTGTCCGGGGGAGGTGATCTCCTTTTATCTCAAGCGCATACGGCAGCGCGGCGCCTATCATTTCATGATAAGCGAGACCTACACAGACCGGGGGGTCCTCAAATCCCGTGACCTCATGGATCTTGGGCCGGACCCATCGATTTACGTGGAGTATTTCGACCCGCGTGGTTTCGCTTTCCAATCCGTAATTGAAGAAAACCTCAAAATGGCGGGAGTCGAGTTCTGCCCTGATGACATCGAGCGAATTTTCAAGCCGTTTTTAAGGCCCGATATCAGAAGGATCATAGAAAACTTCGACCGATCGAGACGATCGAGGAGCAAGATTGCGTGCAATCACGAATTGTGCCCCGGACAGAGGATGGTCCACATATTCGACGCCCGCAGGCTTTATTATCTTCGGTTCGGCAGGTTCGACTCGGGCGAACTGGGACTGAAGCATTGGAAGTTTCTCAATGTGTTTCTGTGTAAATCAAGGGACGAGATCGAAAGCGACCTCGACCTGATGGAACAACAATTGCCTCCGGGTGAATATGCCGCCTATGTTTATGCTTCGCTCGGATTAACGCTTCTTTTCCCCCGCCATATTAGAGACTACCCCTCCGCCATTGACCGGGACAATGTTGATCGCAGGGTCTTATCGGAACTTTGTAAAATCAATTCGGATGCAGATTTCTTTATCGGCGTTCAACACGAAAATGGGTCCCTGCACGAATATCTTAAGAAATATGCATGGCTTTATTTCGATTCCGAATTTCGAACCGGGCCGTCATTGGCGGATTTCCGATTCACCGGGCGGCCCGTCAATCCCGCCCCGGTGCGACCGATTATTTCGCTTCAGGACGCATTCAGTATCTTCGAAATTTCCGCCGAGCAGTTTTCCCGGATCGGTGGCAGGGAACTAACGAGCATCTTTAGACGAAAAGCCAAGAAGATTCACCCCGACACAGGGGGCGAACACGAGGATTTTTTGAGACTCTCCCAAGCCTATGAACAACTCATGGAAATAAAGAAAAGAAAATGATCTCTAAAAAATTCACCACTTGCAACGTTTTGGACCTGTAGAATATCTGCTTGAATTGACTACCTTTTCCAAGGGCAAGAGTAATTGATATACCCAATTACTACCCTGCAAAATCACCCTTTCGCATTTAAATGAAATGCTGTAATTATTATGAACCGTTATACTAATATTGAGGGCAGATTCTTGGACAGTATTAATGATGGCGGCCCGGCCGATCCCGGGCTTTTTCCCTGCGCTTGTCCGCGGGGGTTCATTTTGCCGGGGGGGGAAATGCACGAAGACAAAAGAAAGTTTAGAAGGTTCAAGGCCAGAGAAGGGGCATTTGCCGCCTTTATAAGGCCGAATGAGCTGGTTAACATGGGGCAGATACAGGACATCAGCGCAGGCGGACTGTGCGTGCGGTATTTGGCCACAGACAACTCCAATGATGAATGGTCGGCAATAAAGATATTCGGGTGCAGAGACCGCTTCCTTCACCTGGACAGGGTTAAATGCCGGATCGTATATAATCATGAAGTCCCTGAAGGGTCTTGGGAGCAAATCAGCACCAGGAAATGCGGGGTGGAATTCAACGACCTGTCGGTAAAACACCAGTCTATTCTCGAGGAATTCATCGGCTGCTTTGCCTCGGCAGACAGCAAAGTCGAGATCTTAAGGGTTTGAAAGCCTGGATGGCGTCAGGTGCGCGTTTTGACTCTGCTGCTTCCCACTTCCTACCGGTTCCCGGCGCTTTGAAGCGCTGCACTAACTTAATCTCCCATTCTTGACATCAACTCCATCATAGCTATCTCTTAGGCTGAATGGATTTTGAACAATATCAGTATGCGCTTTACGCTATGTAGCTGGATGTGCAATTGCGCGCAGAGGATCATTTTGCCTATGAATTACTCCCTGAGCCTACAGTCGGACTTCATAGATTCGGAGTATCAGAAATGGAAATCGGACCCACAGAGCGTGGGCCGCGAATGGCGGATTTTTTTCGAGGGCTTCGAGTTTGCGGTCAGTCCCGCACAGGCCGGCGAGGGTTTTTGCGACAAGAAGGAAATGTGGAGGCAGTGCGGCGTACAGGAGCTTATTTATCGCTACCGCGATCTGGGCCACATTCTGACCTGCCTCGATCCGCTGGGCAGATGTGAGAACACCCATGCGCTGCTCGAACTTTCAGGTTTCGGCCTCTCGGAAGAGGACCTCGACCGGCTTTTCTACACCCCGCCAACACTGTTCCCGCAAGAGACTTCGCTCAGGCAGATCATATCGGCGCTTAGACAGACGTACTGTGGTCCGGTGGGCGTTGAATACATGCATCTTGAGGACCCGCACGAGCGGTTCTGGCTCCAGGAGCGCATGGAACCCTCGCGAAACAAACCCCGTTTCAGCAGGGACGAAAAGCTCGAAATTCTTAACAAGCTCTGCCAGGCTACCCTTTTTGAGCATTTCCTGCACACCCGCTACATCGGTCAGAAACGTTTCTCATTGGAGGGAGCCGAGGTCGTCATAACTATGCTCGACGCTCTCTTGAGATACGTCTGCGCGCATGGCTGCCGCGAAGTTTTGATGGGCATGGCCCACCGGGGGCGCCTCAACATACAGGTAAACGTTTTAAATAAGCTCTATGAACATCTTTTCTGCGAATTCGAGGAGCACTACGATCCTCATTCGCTCTTCGGCTCCGGCGATGTCAAGTACCACAGGGGATACATGGTCGAGCTGGAATTGGGTGACTCCGGGCGCTTAAAGGTATTGATCCCAAACAATCCCAGCCATCTCGAAGCGGTTGACCCGGTGCTTGAAGGATTGGCTTTTGCAAGACAGGAACAGTTTGGAGAAGATGGTCGCCATCTGGTGCTTCCCGTTCTGATCCATGGAGATGCGGCCTTTGCAGGTCAGGGGGTTGTAGCCGAAACTCTCAATCTGTCGCAACTCGAAGGCTATTCTACCGGAGGGACGCTGCACCTGGTCATCAACAATCAGATCGGGTTTACGACCCTTCCCGAGCACGCCCGCTCGACACGCTATGCGACGGATATAGCGAAGATGCTTATGGTGCCCATCTTTCATGTTCACGGCGAGGACCCCGAGGCAGCGCTCCATACGGTGCAACTGGCGCTGGATTATCGCAATGAGTTCGCAAAAGACGTCGTAATCGACCTGGTTTGCTACAGACGCTACGGGCACAACGAGGGAGACGAGCCCTACTACACGCAGCCCCTGATGTATGCCAGGATAAAAGACAGGCCCCCGCTCTACAAGAGTTACTTCAATTCCCTGAAGGAATCGGGGATCGCCTCCCAGGAGGACCTCAATCGTTATGTCGAAGGCGTAAACGGATGCATGGAACTGGCCTTCTCAAAGGTGCACGATAATCTATGCTCAATGCCCGAGGAGAAATTCTACGACGTTTGGGATGGAACAAGCGGCAAATTTTCTCACGAACCGGTTGAAACAGGCGTAAGTGAGGATAAGCTCGTCGAACTTGCCCGAAAATTGAATTTTTTCCCCCAAGGCTTTGCCGTTCATCCCCGGCTGGCGCGCATACTGGATAGAAGGCTGCGGAGCGTCGAGGAGGGGCGAGGGATTGATTGGGCCAATGCTGAGGCCCTGTCCTTCGCCTCGCTTGTCACCGAAGACACCCCGGTTCGCCTGAGCGGGCAGGACAGTGGCCGGGGTACTTTCAGCCAGAGGCACAGTGTCCTTTTTAACGTAAATAATGAACAACGCTATGTTCCGTTGAACAATCTTTCAGCCGGCCAGGCCCCTTTCATGGTCTACGACAGCATGCTCTCGGAGGAAGCGGTGCTGGCCTTTGAGTACGGCTATTCATTGACCACCCCTAAGACCTTGACGATCTGGGAAGCCCAGTTCGGCGACTTCGCCAACAATGCCCAACCTGTTTTCGACCAGTTCATCGCGAGCGCCGAATCCAAATGGCATCGGCTAAGCGGCCTGACAGTCCTCCTGCCTCACGGACTGGAAGGACAGGGTCCCGAGCATTCAAGCGCCCGGGTCGAAAGATTTTTGCAGCTTTGCGCGGAAGATAACATGCAGGTATGCTATCCGAGCACGCCGGCACAGTATTTTCATCTTCTCCGCAGGCAGATGCGGACAAATTTCCGCAAGCCCCTGATCGTATTGACTCCCAAAAGCCTCCTGAGACTTCCGGAAGCAGCCTCTACGCTCTCTGAGATTTCTTCGGGGCATTTCCGCGAAGTCCTCGACGACCCCGGCTTTGAAGAAGCGCAAAAAATATATTTTTGCAGCGGGAAAATATATTACGAGCTGGTCCAAAAACGTAAAGCCGCAGGGGTCAAGGATACTGCGATCCTGCGGGTCGAGCAGCTATATCCCTTCCCGGAAGCGCAACTGAGGCATGTCCTCTCCAAATACGCCTCGGCCGCCCGGTTCCATTGGGTCCAGGAGGAGCCTGAAAACATGGGTGGATGGGACTTCATGCGATTCCGGCTAAAAACACTGACCGGCCACGACCCTGCCTATATTGGAAGAGCGCCTGCTGCAAGCCCTGCTTCAGGTTACCTGATCACATACCGGCAAGAGCAGGATGTGCTGCTGGAAATGGCTTTCGGTTAGTTTTGAGGAGACAATATGATCGAGATCAAGATCCCCGAAGTTGGCGAATCGGTACAGGAAGCGCTGCTTGCGCAATGGGCCAGGCAGGACGGAGATTCGGTCCGCAAGGATGACGTCTTGTTGGTCATCGAAACCGAGAAGGTCACCCTTGAGATTTCAGCGCCGGCTGACGGTATTTTGAAAATCCTTGTGCCCGAGGGGCAGACCGTAAGGATCGGAACGGTTGTCGGCCAAATTGATGAGTCTGCGGAAAAAAGGGCGCCGGGAAAAGCCCCTGAGCAGGGAAAGGTGACCCCGGCCCCCGAAGCGCCCCGAGAACCGCCGCAGCGGAGCGTCCCCGAACCTTCTCCCACGCCTCGCTCGGAAGAGGCCGCCAAGCCGGGGGGCGAAGGAAAAACCCCTGCCGGACCGGTCGTCTCATCATCTGCCCGCGCCATGGCCGGACAAAAGGGTGTTGACCTTTCCGCCGTCAGGCCCACGGGCCCCGGAGGAAGAATTACCGAAGGAGACGTCCTGCTCTACCTCGAACAACATGCCCCTAAGGAGGCGGCACAGGCCCCCGGACGGGAATCCCCGCAAGCTGAGCCCGCTCCTGAAAAAAGAGAAAACCCTGCCCGCGAAGAAGAGATCCGCAAGCCAATGTCCCCCATCAGGCAACGGATTGCCGCAAGGCTGCTGGATGCGGTCCAAAATACCGCCATGCTCACAACATTTAACGAGATCGACATGAGCCGGGTGCAGGAGCTCAGGAAACAATTCGGGGAGCAGTTCAGACAGAAAAATGGCATCCGGCTGGGACTGATGTCGTTTTTCATAAAAGCCGGCGTCGCAGCTCTAAAGGAAATGCCCGAGTCTAACGCCTTCATCGAAGGCAAAGAGATCGTTTATCACAACTATTGTCACATAGGAGTGGCGATCGGGGCAGAGCGAGGCCTGGTCGTGCCGGTAATCAGAAATGCCGAGGGCCTCGGCTTCGCGGACATCGAGCGCGCTATTGCCGCTTTTGTAAAAAAGGTGGAGGAAAACAGGCTCGATATATCCGATCTTGAAGGAGGCACCTTCACGATAACCAACGGGGGTGTTTTCGGCTCGCTTCTGAGCACACCCATTTTAAACCCGCCCCAAAGCGCCATCCTCGGCATGCACAAGATAGAGGACCGGCCGGTCGTGGTTGCCGGGCAGATTGTTGTCAGGCCTATGATGTATGTGGCGCTGACTTACGATCACCGAATAATCGACGGAAGGGGGGCGGTTACTTTCCTGCGCAGGGTCAAGGACCTTGTCGAAAACCCCGAGCGCATCATGATGGAAGTTTAGACTCAGTCGTGTAAGATCAGTCGTCAGTCGTCAGTGGCCACGCGCGGCGCGTGGCCGGTAACTCAAAACTGAAAACTCACAACTCAAAACTGGGTGTCTCCTATGTCTGACAAATTCGATCTGATAGTGATCGGCGCGGGGCCGGGCGGATACGTAGCCGCCATCCGAGCGGCCGAACTGGGCATGAAGACCGCATGCATCGAAAAAGATGAGCGCCCCGGAGGGATCTGCCTGAATGTGGGCTGCATCCCAAGCAAAGCCCTCCTTGAGTCAACTGAACTCTACAGGAGTCAACTGAACTCTACAGGATGGCAAAAAACCGGCTTGGCGCACACGCAATCAGGGTGGAAGGGGTTTCAATCGATCTGCCCGCCCTGATGGCTCGAAAAGAAAAGATCGTCACGGGTCTGGCGGAAAATGTCCGCAAGCTTATGGAACGTAGCGGCGTGCGGCTCATCAGGGGATCTGCGCGCCTGGAATCTGCCGAACGGATCGAGGTGAACGGTCCGGACAACTTCTCCACCCGCTATAGCGCCGGGGCGGTCATGCTCGCCACCGGCAGCGAACCGGTCCAGCTCCCGTTTCTGCCGTTCGACGGCGACCGGGTCGTAAGTTCGACAGAGGCGCTGAAGTTCTCCTCGGTCCCCAAACGTCTGGGCATAGTGGGGGGAGGTTATATCGGCCTTGAGCTTGGGTCGGTCTGGGCCCGCATGGGATCGGACGTTACCGTGATCGAAGTTTTACCGAGAATCGCGTTTACGCTTGACGGACAGCTGAGCAGGCTCCTCGAACGGCTGCTCCGGAGGGAAGGCCTCAATTTCCGCCTGAAGACAAAAGTAACGCGCGCCGAAAACTCCGCAGGTGCAGTCAAACTGTTCCTCGATTCCGAAGAAGGAAAAGAGGAAGAGGCCGAATTCGACCGCGTGCTTGTCGCGGTCGGCAGAAAGCCGCTGGTCCGAGGTCTCGGAATCGATAAACTCGCAATCACGCTCGACGAGAAGGGATTTATCATAGTCGACGAAAATTACCGGACAAATATCCCGGGAATTTATGCCATCGGGGACTTGACGCCCGGCCCGATGCTCGCCCACAAGGCATCGGCCGAAGGGATCGCAGCGGTCGAGCGAATAGCGGGGCTCGACAGTGAAGTAGACTACGATTCCATTCCGGCCGTTGTTTATACCTCGCCTGAAGTGGCATCGGTTGGAAAAACCGAGGATGAGTTGAAAACCCTTGGCGTGGAATACAAATCGGCGGTCTTCCCGTTTGCCGGAACCGGGCGCGCACAGTGCCTTGGCGAGACCGACGGATTCGTTAAAATTCTAGCACGCTCAGGCTCGGGCCGAATCCTCGGCATCCACGTAATCGGGCCTCGCGCCTCTGAACTGATAGCCGAATGTGTGATCGCCGTCCGCTCACACATGACCGCGGAAGAGCTCAGTCGAACCGTTCACGCCCACCCCACCCTGTCTGAAGCGGTGCATGAGAGCGCGGCCGCTTTGCTCAGGGGGTGATTGTTTTTAATTCATAATTCGTCATTGAAGCTGTTCCACACCGCTCACTGTTCACTGAATCACCTTTGAGCAACTTTTGCCTTTAATTGCGTCAACAAATCGTCAAACGAGCTTCTGGACAATATTTCGTCGAACTGGCTGCGATAGTTGGTGACAAGGCCCACCCCTTCGATCGCCACGTCATACACCATCCAGTTCCCGTCTACGAGGTGCATGTAATATTCGATTGTGACTTTTCCGGCTTGTCCCCCGACAACGAGGGCTTCTACAACGGCATGATCTCCCTGCATTTGTTTCTGGTTATATGAGATTCTTTCGTTTGTATATTTTTCGATCTTTGTGATGTAGGTGTTAAAGAGCAACTGGCTGAAGTCACGGGTAAATTGCTGCTGCTTTTCCTGAGGCTGTCCCTTCCACGCCGGTCCCAAAGCGCGCTTGGCCAGCGCATTGAAATCGAAGTATTGGTCGACGAGCGCCCGGATCTTTGTTCGGCGGGTCTGAGTGTCTCCACTATGTTCCTTGAGCAGTTGAAGCACCTGGTCCGTACCCGTTTTCACCACTGTCACGGGGTCCTGGGCGGCTATTGAGCCGGAGGCCCACAAACAAAGAAAGACCACAGGGATGAGCATTTTGGAAACGGTGTATCTGCCCACCCACCTGCTTTGTGAATGCGCTGCCATCATAATTTTACTCCTTTCCCGAGGGCCGGATATAACCCGTCGCAAGCATGAAGTGATCCCGTTTTTCCATTTTCTATATTAATCACGCGCAAGGGGCATCACAGGAATTCTCTGAAGGAATCGAGAGAATTGAGGATGTCAGCCGGTTTGCAGGGCTATCTGTTGTTGACGGGAGTGAATTTTTATTCTCGTTAAAAAAAGCGCAAAATGTTTTTCACACCCCTATACTTTCCGGAAAATTCAGGACTATATTATGTCTTACAAAGGGTTAAGAACCTGACATGAACAGTGACGATGCCGCTCCGATTTCTAAACTAACTGACGTCCTGGACGCTCACCGGAACGAAAAACACATTATCGTGCTTCAGGACTTCCCCGATCCTGACGCCATCGCCTCTGCTTACGCACATCAAATCATAAGCGCCGCATTTAACATCGACTGTGACATTGTGCACGGCGGAAAAGTCAGTCATCTGCAAAATATTGCCCTGGTCAAATTGCTGGGGATCGAACTTATGCATTTCGACTGCTCGGCGGACATGAAAATATACTCCGGGGCGGTCTTCGTGGACAATCAGGGGACTACCGCCGAAGAGATACTAAAACATCTCGAGGAGGCCGCAGTCCCGATTCTTATCGTCGTGGATCACCACGAACTGCAACACCGGCTGGAGCCGGCTTTCCAGGATATTCGACGAGATATAGGCGCGGCGTCGACAATTTACGCCGAATACCTTGAACATGGCCTTGTCGAAATGGACAAGTCTCACAGGGAGCATGTAAAGGTGGCGTCAGCTCTCACACACGGCATCATCACCGATACGAACGGTTTTATCAGGGCAACCCCGGAGGATTTCCAGGCGGCCGCTTTCCTGAGCCGCTTCAGAGATCCGGATCTGCTCGAGCAGATTATGAATCAGGCCCGCTCCAAGAAGACCATGGAAGTCATTCACAGGGCACTTGAGGCCCAGGTGACGGCCGAAGGTTTCTCTATCGCCGGAGTCGGTTTCATCCGGGCGGAAGACAGGGATGCAATCCCTCAGGCTGCCGATTTTATGGTAACCGAAGAAAATATACACACTGCCGTTGTGTATGGCATCGTAACAGGCGCTGAAATGGAGGAGGCGATCGTCGGTTCGCTTCGCACTACCAAAATCACGCTTGATCCCGATGAATTCCTCAAGGAGATTTTCGGTAAGGATAGCGCCGGCCGCTACTATGGTGGCGGCAAGACCTCGGCCGGAGGCTTCAGGATTCCGATCGGATTTTTATCCGGGGGAGAAGAAGAAGATCATCGGGAGCGCAAATGGAAAGTATTCAATGAGCAGATCCAGAAAAAACTGTTCGCCAGGATAGGAGTCAAGACCCTGCCTGCGGTCCGCCAGGCTTCCGGATAAAACTCACACTTCTCCAATCACGGTGCCCATACATGATGAGTCATATCCGGGCAGAGCAGCTAATTCTTCACGGAGGCATCGCGTCTGAAGCAAGTTAACGATAATTTTTACAGCCGGATGTTCTATCAGGTCGAGGGGAATTACAAGGTCGCAGCGAACCATCTCCAGCGGAACAAACCCCAGGCCATGGGTGATTGCAATGGCCCGCAGTCCGAGTGCTGCCTCAACCAGTCCAAAGGACACCATTTTGGCGCCTTCGTTATGGCTGTGGACCAGGCGGTTGTAGCCGTCAATAGTCTCGGGCTTTATTCCAAGCCGTGTCAAATGATCGTCGAGAAGGACCCTCAGCGCTGCTCCAGGCTCCCGGTTGACGAATCCCACGTTTCCGGCAAGATCGCCAACGGTCCTGATGCCGCAAGGGTTGCCCGGACGCACCATCAAGCCCTCTTCGATGCTGGAAAATGCTATCACCTTCGCCTTTGCTTTTCCAAGTACTGCGCGGGCAAGTTCAAGGTTGGATTCAGTATCAGATCGGTTATGCATATGGGTCCCGGCCAGATGCGCATAGCCTGATGAAAGCGCCTTCAAGGCCCCGAGGCTTTGAGAGAACCGGCATTGGAGTCTCTCTTCTCCGGCGGAGCGGGACACATGCGAACTCAATATTGTAAAGGCGGGGTCGCACCCGAGAAGGAGGGCCTTTTTATCCAGGGCATCCTCGCCGTGCAGCAGACGCACGCAACAGACGGCGGAGCCGCACGCCTCGCGTTGCGTCGAGATATCGTCGGGAGCATCCTGGAGCAATCCGTCGGCGCCTTGAAACCCCTCACCGGACATCCACTTGTCATCCAGCGGATAGGCGATCAACTGATTGCGTACTTTCACCAGGGAGACTCGATGACTGCACCCCGCTGCCCCATCGACAAGCGTTACAGCCCTTTCGCCGGGGCTCGAAGCGATACTGAAAAGATCCTCGACCCTGCAGTTCAACACCTTTGCCAGCAACAGGGAGACACTGGTATTGGGGACGTAGCGGCTGGATTCCATATCATAGATGGCCTGCCGTTTAACCCCTACCAGCTCGGCGAGGTCGCTCTGAGAGATGCCTTTCGCTTTTCGAGCGGCCCTGAGATTACTGATCACAAGCTGCTTAGTCATGATAGCCTCTTTGCCCGCTCGCCTGGCGGGAGAAAGACAAACCAACAAATTTGTACTGTAAACATTGCCCGCTTGATGTGTTTAAACGAACATATCATTGTTATTTTTAATTTAACGATCCGCAAGCATCGTCCAAATTCCTTTGAAAAGCATTGTTATTATAGCCGATGCTGGCCGACATGCAACGCTGAGGCGGTGTGCTTGGCCATAAATATTGAAAGAAATGGAGGAGCAAGCCATGAAGTTAAGCACACGGAACATCATTCACGGGAAGGTCGTCGAGGTAAAAGAAGGCGCGGTTGCGGCGAAGGTGAAGGTTGACATTGGGGGCGGAAACATCATCACGTCGACAATCACCGTTGATGCTGTGCGGGACCTCACCCTCAAAGTGGGTGACGAAGTATACGCCCTGGTTAAAGCCAGCAGTGTAATGATAATGAAAGAGTGACATCCGGGAGGTCCTATCTTGAGCCGACCCAAAGTGAGACGTGCGTGATTCGAAATGGATTTAATTGAGGGATTGAGGGATTTTTTTTTGCCGCCGCCAAAAGCAGAGGCAAACCTGGCTGGCGGTCCCAACGCCTCGACCTTATTTTGCATCCTGTTACAATAAAACTTGCAATGAAACAAATTACGGGGTGAATAATGAGACCAATTGGTACCCGCAAAAAACTTACAGGATTGCTTCTTGTCATCGCAGTCAGCACGGGGGGCGCCATAACCGGGGCCATGCTGGATCGGCTGGTCCTGGCCGACCTTGCCCTTTCCGGCAATTCTCAAGCCGGACCTGATTTTAGCCTGATTTCAGAAGCGTGGGACGTCATTTCAAAGCGATATGTGGATCGCCAGGCGGTACAGTCCCAAAAACTTACCTACGGGGCAATTTCAGGCATGGTCAACGCCTTGGGGGACACAGGACACAGCACATTTTTGAACCCCCGTATGCTCAACATAGAGAATCATTTTCTGGAAGGAAATATCAGCGGAATCGGGGCACAGATCCAGAGCAAAGAAGGTCATATAGTAATCCTGGCGCCAATAGACGACTCTCCGGCACAACGGGCAGGTCTCAAATCCGGCGACATTATTTTGAAGGTGAACGGGCGGGATATTACCGGCCTTCCCGTGGAGGAGGCTGTGTCCCTTATTGCTGGAAAGCCGGGCACTTCGGTAGATCTGACCGTTTTAGATCAAAAGTCGGGACAAACCCGGGATATTTCGATCGTGAGGGCCCACATTACCGTCAAAAATGTGAGGTGGGAGCGCCTGCCAGGCTCAAAAACCGCACATCTGAGAATTGCCGGGTTCAGTCAAGGGGTTGGCGAAGAAGTTCGCAAAGCTTTAAAGCAGATCAGGAGTGAGGGTTTTACAGCGATCATCCTGGACCTGCGCGACAATCCGGGAGGCGTCCTGGACGAAGCCGTGGAAACAGCCAGTCAGTTTCTCTCCGGTGGGATCGTGGTTCTTCAAAAGAACAGCACCGGCGATATCAAATCGATTGCGGTTCAGCCCGGTGGCCTGGCTACTAAAATCCCACTGGTTGTGTTGATAAACGGCGGTACTGCCAGCGGTTCGGAAATCATAGCCGGGGCCATAAAGGACGCAGACCGGGCCAAACTTGTGGGGGAAAAGACTTTCGGCACCGGCACAGTGTTGCAGAAATACGGTCTCTCGGACGGTTCCGCAATACTTATCGCCATAGCGGAATGGATTACTCCCGCAGGGAACGTTATCTGGCACAAAGGAATAATGCCCGACTTTGAAGCCGGCTTGCCTGACTCCGTTGTCCCGCTTTATCCTGAAAAGGAAAGGGGCATGAACACGGCTCAATTGCAAGCCAGTCGGGATACACAATTGCTGAAGGCGCTGGATTTGGTCACGCGAACCCCGGACAAGGAACTTCAGTTACGAATTAACAATTAGGGATCAGGAATTGAAAACAATCTCATCCGTTCATAAATTCGGAACTATATTAATTATTTGGAGGTATTTTCGTACACTCGTGCTTCCTAATTCCTGATTGAACTTAAAAAGAGGAGCAGCAATGCACAACGTAAAAAGGAACATGTTACTAACAGGTCTGCTTGCAGTGCTCGCTTTGTCTCCGGTTCGATATTCGGATTGTGGCTCGACCGCTACAGCTTCACCACCTTCTGAAGAAAAATCCAGTTGGGCATCCAGGAATTTATCGCAAGACTGGGACTACGTATTTCATCCCGAGCGTGTGAACCAGTGCAAACCTCGCGAGATAAAGGATCATGAAGACGCCAGCCTGGAAAGCACAGAGCAAAGGTAAAAGGCATAGGAAAGAAATCATGAAGGAGCGTTTTGACTTTGGGAAAGTTTCGCCTGGAGCGTTCCACGCGCTGCTCGGGCTGGAAAAATACCTTAACGGGTGCGGGCTTGAGAAGCCCCTGCTTCACCTGATCAGACTGCGGGCATCCCAGATCAACGGCTGTGAGCTATGAACAGCATGCAAGTTTCCGGAGCAAAAACCGGAGGCCCTTCCGGGGTCTACTGTTTCATGGATATTGTGGCAAGAGAGGCGGAAGAGTATGCCGCGGCTCATACAACGCCCATGTCCGCACTTCTGGAGGATATCGAGCTTTTCACACTCTACGAGACACCCTATCCCAGTATGCTCACCGGACGGGTCGAAGGCCGGTTCCTGCAGTTGGTGGCTCACTTGTCAGGCGCCCGGCATATAGTCGAAGTCGGTACCTTTACCGGCTATTCGGCCCTTGCAATGGCCGAAGCCCTGCCCGATGATGGGGAAATCCTGACCATCGAGCAAAATCCCCAATTCGCGGAGATAGCGCGGAGTTTCTTCGACCGGAGCCCGGTAGGCCACAAAATCAAGCTGTTCACAGGCAAAGGGCTGGAGATCCTCAGAGGCCTGCCGGATTCAAAGACGGACCTCGTATTCATCGACGCAGATAAGCAGAGCTACAGTGCCTATTACGGTGAAGCGATGCGCATTTTGCGAAACGGCGGCATGGTGCTTGCCGACAATGCCCTGTGGTACGGAAAGATTTTCGATCCGAAAGACGATGAAAGCCGGGCGATGGCGGAGTTCAACGAGTTGGTCAACTCGGACGCCCGCGCTGAAAAGCTCTTTCTCACCATCCGTGACGGCATCTACTTGATCAGGAAACTGTAAGGATAGTCGTCAGTCGTCAGTCGTCAGAAAAAGCAATTCCTCAATTCCTAAATCCCCCAAAAATGATTATCTCTTAAGTAGAAGATAAAGAATCCTTACGCCTCTAAGCAGGAGCTATTCTTATGCCCGGTAAAAACTTTGGCCCTTTGGCAGTCATTTTTATCGTCACAGCGGCGGTCCTCCTTATCCCGGTGCTGATGCAGACCGGCGTTGCTTCGGCTCAGTGCTCATGGCAGAACTGCCTCTCCATAGTCAGAATGTTTGACAGCCCCGGCGACTACAACTGGATGGGATCCTGGGACCCGCGATTTGACTACGACATGCAGAAACATTACTGCGGAGTAAACCTCAATGACTGCAATACCCGCTGCGATCTCCAGTACAGTTGTCAGACATGCCGGCTCAGGTAAGACAGCCGGAGAGCGAGCGGAAAGTTGAACGGAAGTAACAGGAGAGTCGGTGAACAGGTGGCTTACCGGATTAAAAGGAGTCTTCCCATGAATGGCGCTAAAATCGGTCTTTTTGCCCTTATTTTGCTTCTCGGCGTGACATCGCCGGTTGCTGTCCATTTTGTCGATATTGCAGGGGCTTCCAGCGCAACTTCATTTGTGACAAATGTGCCCGCTGTCAGCCCCATTGATGGCTCTTACGGCTTCATGCGGGTGCAAGCCCGGGATAGCGGATCTGATTTGGACCGTTGCAACCGCTGCGACCTGCGTAACTGTGACCGCTGCGCCGCGCAGGATTATAGCAGTTGCCAACGCTGCCCATCTGTCGGCGAATACCGATGCGACTTTTACAGATGCTCCTGGACGCACAGTTACGGCTGTTCAAAATGCCCCTGACGGATATCGCATGATAGTATGGCCGCATTGTGCAGAAAATATGCACGCTTTGAAAAGCGATTAGCTGTTGAAATCCCTGTTTGTTCGTGGTATTTGACCATTCCGTGTAATTGCTGCTCAGGTGCCGGCCGTAAATTATTTCCAGGTTGCCGCGTTCCCGTTACGTCAATTTTGGGAATGAAATGGAATGCCCTGCCGCTCCTTCTCCGGCATACACTATCATCTGAGTTAATCCTAATCCCGCTGTTGCCGGGATTCGTACCTTAAAGGCCGGTTTTCCGCTTACGCGGGTCGGCCCCGAGTATAATATGGCCATTGAACAATACCTTCTCAAACACAAGAAAAGTCTTGCCGGGCAATGGTTTGATCTGTTGACCGGCACCTATCCGCTTGAAACTGTCCGGTTGCTCAAAAAGGAGACCAATCAATTCGCCAATCCGGTTGGGCACGCCTTTTTGACAGCGATCGACGAGATACTCGATGAGTTCTTAGGTCAAAACAGCGCGGAGGCCATGTGGCCCCTGCTGGACAAGGTGATCAGGATCAGGGCGATCCAGGAATTTTCCCCGTCGAGTTCGCTGGTATTCATTTTCGATTTGAAAATGCTGGCCAGGGGGGTGCTCGAAGAGGAGTTGGCCGGTGGACTGATCGACCACGGAGAACTGTCCGATTTCGATCGGAAAGTGGAGGCATTGGCCCTGCTTGCCTTCGACGTCTACATGCGCTGTCGTGAGAATCTTTTCGAAGTAAGGATGACCGAGCTAAAAAACAGGACGAACAGGCTCCTCAAACTGGTGGGCAATGAATAGTGAACAGTGGGCGAGATGAGCACTCGTTCACCGTTTGTTCTTCACTGTTTACCGTTACCGTTCACTGTCTGTGCCTGGTTTGCGGATGAACTCCAGTTGGCAGCGGCTTTTTTACTCTTGACTGCTCACTGTTCACTGTCTTTACAGGAGGTTTTGTAAATGGGCATAAGGTTTTCCCTAGTTGCAGTCGTAGCGCTCGTTTTGGCTGCTTTCCTCGGGGTCGGCACAGCCGGACTCAATCATTTCTTTGGCGTAACCGTGCCGTCCATAGCTCTTGTCGTCTTCCTGGGCGGGGTGGTTTTCAGGGTCCTCAAATGGGGGCGCTCACCCGTTCCCTTCAGGATTCCCACGACGGCCGGCCAGCAGAAGACTCTGAGCTGGATTCCTCAAAACAAACTCGACAATCCTTCAACCAAAATGCAGACCGTTGGCAGGATGGTCCTAGAGGTGCTTCTTTTCCGCTCTCTTTTCAGAAACACCAAATTCGAGATCGAAAAAGGGCCCAAGCTTTACTACCAGTGGGAGAAATGGCTCTGGCTCGCATCCCTTGCCTTCCATTACTGCTTCCTGGTCATCCTGATCAGACATTTGCGGTTCTTCACCGACCCTGTCCCCTTTTTCGTCCATGACATTGAAAGGCTTGACGGGTTTTTCCAGGTGGGCCTTCCAGGCCTCTACCTCACCGATGCGATTTTTATGCTGGCTGTCACCTACCTGCTGATCAGACGGCTGATCATCCCGCAGTTGCGCTATATATCACTTCCGCAGGATTATTTTCCACTTTTCCTGCTCTTTACAATCGGAACAACGGGCATTCTTACCCGCTATTTCACCAAGGTCGACCTGATCAAGGTAAAGCAGTTGGCAATAGGAATCATCTCCTTCCATCCGGTTGTCCCGGAAGGCATCGGGGTCATTTTTTTCATCCATCTTTTCCTGGTGAGCACGCTTTTGATCTATTTTCCTTTCAGCAAGCTGATGCACGCGGGCGGCATTTTTCTGAGCCCGACGCGCAATCTTCCCAACGACAGCCGGTTCAAGCGTCACGTAAATCCATGGAACTATCCGGTAAAGGTTCATACCTACGCGGAGTATGAAGACCATTTCAGGGAAAAGATGGTCGAGGCCGGACTCCCCGTTGAAAAAGAATTGGATGAAGCTCCGGTTACAGCCCAAAACTCAACAGAGGGCTGAAGGCGGAAATCCGTCCTCCGTCCTCCGTTCTCCGTCATCTGGTCAGGAGTTATACCAAAATGGCTAAGGTCCCCAAACCAAACGAACTGGTAATAGAACATGGATTTCCCCAAACGGGATGGATGGACACCCCGGCCGTTTTCAGGCCCGGAAACTTCAGCTATCCCGGAAAGGCGAAAAACCTTCAAGCCCTTGGACTTCCGAACCCCAGGGAATGGTCGCCGCTCGATGAAGACTGGAAGCTGCCCTCCAACTGGAAACAGATCATCCTGGAAGGCATGCGTGAGCGCCTTGATAAATTCCGCTCGTTTAAGATTTTCATGGACATATGCGTGCGCTGCGGCGCCTGTGCCGATAAGTGCCATTTCTATCTGGGTTCGGGCGACCCGAAGAACATGCCCGTCCTAAGGGCTGAACTGCTGAGGTCGGTCTATCGCAAGGATTTCTCACTGGCCGGCAGGATCATGGGAAAAATGGTGGGCGCTCGGGACCTCACCGAAGATGTCCTAAAAGAATGGTTCATGTACTTTTTCCAGTGCACGGAATGCCGCCGCTGTTCGCTTTTCTGCCCCTACGGCATCGATACGGCGGAGGTCACCATGATGGGCCGCGAACTTTTGAACCTGGTCGGATTGAACATCGACTGGGTCGTCGGCCCCGCTGCCAATTGCTTCAATAACGGAAACCACCTCGGGATTCAGCCCCACGCCTTCAAGGACATGATCGAGTTTTTCGTCGATGAAATTGAGGCTGTAAACGGGATCAGGTGCGAGCCGACTTTCAACCGCAAGGGCGCCGAAGTCCTCTTTATCACTCCTTCGGGCGACGTTTTCGCAGACCCCGGCACCTATACCCTCATGGGATATCTGATGCTCTTTCATCAGATCGGGCTCGACTACACCTGGAGCACCTACGCTTCGGAGGGCGGAAACTTCGGCATGTTTACTTCCCACGAGGTGATGAAGCGCCTGAACTCCAAGATGTACGCGGAGGCCAAAAGGCTCGGCGTAAAGTACATCATCGGCGGCGAGTGCGGTCACATGTGGCGCGTTATAAACCAGTACATGGACACGATGAACGGCCCGGCGGACTTTCTCGAAGTGCCGGTGTCTCCCATGACGGGCACAAGGTTCGACAACGCAGCGACTACCAAGATGATACACATAGTCGAGTTTACCGCCGACCTGATAAAGAACGGCAAGCTCAAACTCGACCCGAGCCGAAACGACCACCTGGTCACGACTTACCATGATTCCTGCAACCCTGCGCGTGGCATGGGCTTTTTCGAAGAGCCGCGCTACGTGATAAAAAATGTTTGCAATAATTTCCACGAAATGCCGCCCAACACCATCCGGGAGCAGACTTTCTGCTGCGGTTCGGGGTCGGGCCTAAACAACGACGAGTTCATGGAAATGAGAATGCGGGGCGGGCTGCCCAGGGCTAACGCGGTACGCCACGTACACGACCTGCACGGTGTAAACACGCTTGCGACCATTTGCGCCATCGACCGCGCCGTACTTACCGCCCTGATGGATTACTGGGTACCCGATGTTACCGTGTACGGAGTTCACGAGCTGGTTGCCAACGCGCTCGTGATGGACGGCGAAACCGAGAGGACCACCGATCTGCGCGGCGAGCCTCTGCCCGGAATGGAGGAGGATAGCGAGAATGAAGATGTATGATGGAAAATATATCCTTGCCGGCCTGATCGTATTCATCGTGCTGGCAACCTTCCCGGTATGGTTCACTCATGGCAAGGCCGCTCCACCGCCCGAGCTAAAGCTCGACACCCCGGTCATCGCAAAGATGGCGAACAAGCAATGCGTTTTGCCAAAAGAAGAGATGATCACCGGGCATATGAAGCTTTTGAATGACTGGAGGACCCAGGTCGTCCGGGACGGCAAGAGAATGTATGTGGCAAGCGACGGCAAGACCTATGAAATGAGTCTCCAGAACGAGTGTATGAAGTGTCACTCCAACAAGACTCTGTTCTGCGATAAGTGCCATAATTACGCCGGGCTGCAGAAGGACGCTGATCCCTACTGCTGGAATTGCCATATTGCCCCGAAGGAGAACAAGTAATGGAAACCGGCAGAAGGAATTTTCTAAAAATCGGCGGTCTTTGTACGCTTGGGCTGGGATCTTTGCGTTTGGTCGATGCGATTGCCAAAACCGAAGAGCCCAAATTCCTGCTCAATGTCCAGGCCCTTTCTGCGAAGCGTTGGGCAATGGCCATCGATATGAAGAAGTGCTGGGAAAAAGGGCGCCCCGGCTGCACGGACTGCACTCTGGCCTGCCATTCGACCCATAATGTTCCGGATATCGGGACCCAGAAGGAAGAGATCAAGTGGATCTGGGAAGAAAAGTATGAAAACGTCTTCCCGAGGCAGGAAAGCGGCATGGAACCCGAAGCGATACGGGAAAAGCCTTTTATACTCTTGTGCAATCATTGCACAAATGCCCCCTGCACGCGGGTTTGTCCCACCAAGGCCACCTTCAAAAGGCCTGACGGGATCACTATGATGGATTTCCACCGCTGCATAGGGTGCCGCTATTGCATGGCCGCTTGTCCCTACGGCGCCAGGAGCTTTAATTTTAGAGACCCGCGCCCTTTTATAAAAACGGAACTAAATACCACCTTCCCGACCAGGGAACGCGGGGTTGTAGAGAAGTGCAACTTCTGCGAAGAGAGGCTTGCAGCCGGAAAAATTCCGGCCTGTGTAGAGGCGTGCAAGTGCAAGGCCCTCTGCTTCGGCGATCTTGAAGATCCGAAATCCGATGTTCGAAAAGCTCTTGCTTCGCAATTTTCAATAAGGCGCAAACCCGAGCTGGGGACCGAACCCGGCGTTTACTACGTAATTTAAGGGAAGCGGGAAGCAAGAATCGGGAAGCTGGAAGGGAAACCCCCTGCTCCCTGCTCCTTGCTCCTTACTCCCGATCTTAAGGGGTGGGATATGCTTGAAAGAGCACTTACTGGAAGCACAAGATACAAAAGGCTGCTTGGGGTTCTGCTCGTCTTCATGGGGCTCGGTTTTGCGGCTTACCTCACTCAGTGGAACCGGGGTCTTACGATTACCGGCCTCAGCAGGGACGTTTCCTGGGGACTCTACATCGCCCAGTTTACTTTCCTGGTCGGCGTGGCGGCCTCTGCGGTCATGGTTGTACTTCCCTATTACCTGCACGACATCAAGGCGTTCGGCAAAATAACAATTCTGGGGGAATTTCTGGCCATAGCCGCCTGCACCATGTGTGCGCTCTTCGTCTTAGTCGATATGGGTAAACCGATGCGCTTGTTGAACATTTTTATCTATCCGACGCCCAATTCGATTCTTTTCTGGGACGTGATCGTCTTGAACGGATACCTGTTGCTCAACATCTTCATAGGCTGGAACGTCCTCGAGGCCGAACGCAAGGGCACTCATTATCCCAACTGGGTAAAGCCGCTCATCTACCTTTCGATCCCCTGGGCGGTCAGCATTCACACCGTTACGGCATTCCTCTACGCCGGTCTTCCCGGAAGGCACTACTGGCTGACCGCCATAATGGCCGCGCGCTTTCTCGCCTCGGCTTTCTGCTCCGGTCCCGCGCTTCTGATAATGCTTTCCTACCTGGTTAAAAAGTACTCGAAGTTTGATCCGGGCAAGGAAGCAATAGACAAGCTGACGACGATCATGACTTACTCCATGCTGATAAGCGTTTTCTTTGTCGGCCTGGAGTTCTTTACGGCATTTTACAGCAACATCCCAGGTGAAATGGACTCGCTCAAGTACCTCTTCATCGGACTCGACGGCCACCATAACCTGGTCCCATTCATGTGGCTTTTTGCGATACTGGCCATAAGCGGGGTAGTGCTGCTTCTCAATCCGAATGTGCGCAAGAACGAAAAGATGCTCCTCGCCGCAGCCGCCTGCGTATTCTTTTCCATGTACATTGAAAAAGGCGTAGGGCTGATCGTCGCCGGTTTTATTCCAAACCCGCTCGACCAGGTTCACGAATATTTCCCGAGCCTTCCCGAAATTATGATCGCTCTCGGAATCTGGGCAACCGGTTTCTTCATTCTGACCGTACTCTACAAGATTGCCATTTCGGTAAAGGAAGAAGTCGCGTAGAAGTGCGGTTACAGCGACCGGTGACACGTAAATAGAGCGCAGAGTGTCAAAACTCTGTTGACATGTAAATGAGATGCAAAAAAGCCCGCACCGTTTGGTGAGGGCTTTTTTGTGCCCTCAAAGGGCCATATAGATTGAAGACCATCAGCAGGCTCCTTATTTTAGTCTTTGTGGCGTTCGCAAGACGCTGAATAATTAAGATAAACCTTTGCAGGCTTTGGAGAAAATCTATGCCGACTTTTGAGTACGAGACAAAGAAAATCCAAGTGGATGAGGAAGGCTATCTGGTAAACTTTGATGATTGGGACGAAACGGTGGCCTGTGCACTGGCCGAAAGGGAAGGAGTCGGAAAGGAATGCCCCCTGGTGAAGGAGCAAATCGAAATACTGAAATTTATCCGGGACTATTATAAAAAGTTCAGCTCTGTCCCCGTCGTCCGGGCTGTCTGCACCAATGTGCATCAACCCAGGAAGTGCGAATACCTTGAATTTCCTGATCCCAGAATTACTTCCAAAATCGCCGGAATTCCCAAACTCGTTACCGGCTATGAATTAATGTAACCTTGGGATATCAACTCAGGAAATAGAAGACGGAAGCGGTATTCTAGTGTTGCGTTTCACAAATGCAACACTAGCTGTGCGGGGTCAATATATTAATTTCTGTTCCATCTTCCCTGGAGGGCCTTGACCTCTTCGACAAGGTCCTGGCCGCCGGGTCCCAGGATGCATTTGTACGGGACGCAGGCATTGTTCCAGAATCCACTTTTGCGTTCTTTTGCAAAGCCCTTGAAGAAGCCGTCAACCGAGCCGTATGTTTCTTTTATCACTTCGTTCAAGGCAAGCCGCTCATCATGGAGCTGTTCGCATTTTTCAAAAAACTTCACCATTAGTTGATTGTTTGGATTCTCTTTATTGCCTTGGACAAAATAGACCCAGAAGGGCATCGCCGTATAATCCGCCTCGTAAAGGTCCATTGAGGTATCCTTGAAAAGAGTACACACTTTGCAATCAAGGCTGACCCTGCCCCATACAAAGGCCTCGGACCAGGCCGCAGTGCCCTCGGTGAACCACCGGTAAGGTGTTTTAGGATTCCACCTGATTCTATAACCGTATGCGTATTGCAATTTATGGAACAATTCGTGTGCCGAGGTAGGCTTCCGGATAGTCGGGTTGTTTACCCAGGCAACCGAACCAAACTGAATCGGCCCATCCGGAGGGTCGGAAACTCCATAGCAGTCATTGTCCCAAAAAACCACCTCCATCTTGTCCTTGCCGGGCGCGGTATGGGGGGGTCTTCCGAACAGCTCCGTATATTTGCCCCATGCAGTCTCGAGGTATTCCGCACTATCCTTAATAATTTGAGGATCGCTGATGTTGTCCCCCGAACGCTTGCTCTTGTTTGTCCATTTGAGAACGAAGTGGTCGGTTTCATAGCGGTTCTCAAAGAAAGGCATGTCACTGTCAACAGTGCCGTCCCGGGCGAGGACAACCACGACAGGGAGCAAACCGGTTAACGCAGCCATATTTATGGCAACCAAAAGGAGGATCGCTGCTCGCAGCCTGTGAGATTTCATAATTTGCGGCTCCATAACGAGTTAACTTCAAACCTGTGAAATTTTAAACGGTAGGCCAGAGGAAGACAATATTAATTTACGATATACCGATTGCTTACGTTGAAGACGATATTAATTATCGCCCGATGTCGACACGCATATTTACGATCGTGATTAATTTAAATAATGGAAAATACAATAGCGAGGAGCAGGGAGCGAGGAGCAGGAAGCAAGAAGAACGTGTTTCTTCCCGCTTCACGCTCCGTGCTTCTCGCTTCACCCTAACGGAGGTAATCTCATGGCCTGCAAAGCTATAATGAGTTTTTTGGCGATCGTTTTCGTTGCAACATCGGCCTGGGCGTTTGGAGGCGGCGGCGGCGGCGCCGCCGGGGTGGGAGTCCCCGTTGACCTTCTCATGCCCGGTCCGCCCCGGGAGGTAATGGCAACCCCCGGCAGCGGCATGGCTACTGTCAGCTTCAAGCCTCCCAAATCGGATGGAGGAAGCCCCATAACCGCCTATACGGTGACATCGCATCCCGGAGGCATTAAGGCCCAAGGCGCAAAAAGCCCTTTGACACTTAAAGGACTGACTGACGGAAAGACCTACACGTTTACTGCAACGGCTTCCAATTCGGTCGGGACAGGGCTGGATTCACAGCCCTCCAACGAGGTGACGCCGGGTAAGCAATAAAAGACGGCATCACCTGCACGCGCAGACGCAAGGCGCCGGGTTCTTGTTTTTGTATACAGTAGTTTAAGCTTCTCATTCGTGGACAAAATGCTGCGCACGATTCTACAGGATCGCGCAAAACTTCCTGCGCTTCGCGCGAGGTGAAGTTTTTCGTCCACCCGAAATTCGTAATCGAAGTTGCTTCGCTCTACGCTCCGTAAGCGTTCACCACTCAGGCACAGAAACCATTTCATCACAGACCATCATGTCCGTCCGGGGCACCCAAGATCCCAAATCGTAGCTTTTAATTGTTTTTAAGTTAATTTTACATAATTTCGTATATTATTCTTTTATAATATTATTTTAATATTTTTTGACGGTTGTTGATATTTTTAATTGACATAAGTACTTTTTAATATTTAAAGGTAATTGCTGATAATTGACAAAATTCGGAGTCCAAACATGGCGATAGATCTTCGGAAGATCGATCCTGAGCTTATCTATTCATTAAAAGAGGCCGCGCAGATGCTTGGGCTCTCCTACGGGACCGTGCTCAAGCTCAAGAAGGACTCCAGGTTGAAGTGGCTCAAAATGGGCGGGAATTACTTCGTACAGGGCAAAGATCTTTTGGAATATATCGGCAAGGGAATCCGGGAAGGAGGATCCGCAGGAAAGGAAAACGGTTAACCCGGATAGAAAGGAGGGCGCAAAACTGGAATCTGAGTTGCAGGGGGGCAGGTCTTAACACTTTTCATAAGCTGGACTGTGAGGATTCGGCGAGCGAATAAGGAGGAGGAGATCAAGATGCAAAAAATCCTATGTGCGAGCGGTATTTTATTCCTTTTTTGCATTGTACTGTTCATCAAAGATGCAGAGGCCATTCCGGTTTTTGCCAGAAAGTACAAGACAACATGCGCCACGTGTCATGCCCCGTTTCCAAAGCTGTCGGCATTCGGGGAGGCGTTCAGGCTTAACGGAGAAAAGATCCCGGGCGGAGCCGATGAGATCTATGTCAAACAGGAACCACTCAGCTTGGGTGCGGAGGCGTACAAGCAGATTTTTCCTAACTCAATTTGGCCGTCTTCACTGTCGGAAGCACCACCTGTTTCTTTCAATGTCATAGGGGATGTGCTGGTGGACCCCACGGGCACGCATACGAACAGCACTGCATTCAATTTTCAAACCGAGATCGATATTCATTCGGCGGGCACTTTTGGAGACCACTTATCATATTGGGGAGAAGTTATATTTGCCCCGTCGCCCAACGGCCCCTCAGGCTCTGTAAACTCCGAGACTGGGACTGTCACAACCGATGGCGCCTGGTTGATGTATCAGGACATTCTCCCCTGCTGGTTCGGCACCAATCACTTCAACCTAAAGGCGGGAGATCTCGGCCATCTGGAAATTTCCCTGCCCAATATCAGGTGGGACAATACATACCAGGCAACTCCCTATTTATATCAAAGCCAACTTAATCTAGGCACCGAGCCCGGCTTTGAAATAAACGGGTTCGGCAGAAGTTGGAAATATGCTGTCGGTATCACCAAGAGTGACTTCGGTAACAGCGAAAGGGACTACCACGCCCAGCTTGATTTCAAAATCGGGGGGCTTGGTTTTGACGGTTCCGGCGGGCAGACTGAAGAAGGAGGGCTCAAGACCTCCCCGGCAGGCTACTGGCGTGACGATTCGATCATGTTCGGCGGCTTCTGGTACAGGTCTTACGACACTCTCACAAACCCCGACGCCACCACTTCTGTTAATGCTTTCGATCGCCTGGGCGGAGATATCCGTTGGAATTGTGAGAATTTCTCCCTGGCGGGTGGTTTCACGAGGGGTCTTCGAAACGACTTCATTCTACCCTCAATGTTTAGTAGCTCCTTCGGCGATCTCCTTCCTCCAAACACTCTTACTCCTGCTGAGATGGCTTTGTTCCCAACTCTGCTTATCAATGAGAACATCTGGACCGCGGAGGCGCAGTATTTCGTTTATCCCTGGCTGGTACCGTACGCACGATTTGAATTGGTCAATGCCACCAATGCCCCCAATCTGAACCAAGATCGTGTAATTTTGGGCGTGACTGCGCTGGTCGTAGCAAATGTGAGGTTGAATTTTGAGGGCGTCTACTATTTCCAAAATCAACCTCTCAACGTGCCTGGTGTGATCCCGGCAGACGTACAATCAAACCTGGTGGATGTGAGGCTGCAGTTTGCGTTCTGAGAGATCAAAGCGCGAAGAGGATACAAAAATACAGGGGGTATGGTTGACGTCAAAGAGTTCGCAATTAGGTTTGGGCAAAGGAGGTGGAGTTATGGATAAGAAGTCAAAGACAAAGAGGACATTTGCACTCTCCGCCACTGTCCTTACGCTTTTCACATTATTTGCAGTCTCCGCCGCTGTCTTTACGCTTGTTGCAACGGGAGTTATCACTATCGGGCAAGAAGCCGTAGCTCAGCAGAGCGGGGGGACGATAAAGGGTAAGGTCAATTCGCCATGGGTGTCTCGATATCCGGCGATGGTATATGTAGACAAAGTTCCCGGGCAATTCCCTGCCCCGAAGCAAAACCCGCATATGGGTCAAAAAGGCCTTGTCTTCGATCCGCATGTCATGGGTGTGCTGGAGGGCTCTACGGTAGATTTTACCAATGACGACACTGTCGCCCATAACGTTTCGTCTCCTCCGGGATCGGCTAAGGTTTTCAATCTCGGATTGTATGGGGTGGGGGTCACCAAGACCGTGACGTTTGACAAGCTCGGCGAGGTCCCTCTGCTTTGCAGCGTTCATCCTGAGATGTCCGCGTTCGTGCTCGTCTTGCAGAATCCCTATTTTGCGCTGACGGATAAGTCCGGAAACTTCGAGATCAAGGATGTGCCTCCGGGAAGTTATCAGCTCAAGGCCTGGGACGAAAAACTCAAGGAAGTATCGCAGGGCGTGGTGGTCGAATCGGGGAAAACTGCAACGGTAGAGTTTAAAGACTTACAGAAACGATAAGCTCCTTTCTTGCAATGGATCTATAGGATCTTGCCGGCATTCCGTTTGTGCCACGGTTTGCCGGCGATTCTACAATCGTGTAGCTTTAGCGGGCTATCTGCCCAATGCTCCAAATACAGAAAACATCCGATACGCGAATAACGGAGGCTCTATCGCCTTATGGCTGCAAAGAAGCAAATAAGCATATGGCTGTTGGCCGCCTCGATCACAGTCTCATCCTACTCGATGTGCGCTGCGGACGAGGTCGTCTTTAAGAATCAAGGCTCAAAACAGATCGGCGCCATTGTGGAGGAAAATGAACAGGGCGTGACGATCTTTTTCCCCAAGGAGTCCATCAAGTCCATTACCCGCAAAGAAGGGGGTCCGAAGCCTCCTGCGAACAGAGTCATCCTGGAGGATAACGGAGGCGCATACATCACGATGAAGATACCGCGCCAGAGGCTCGAAGCTGCTTCACCCGATACCTTGGCCGCTGTGGAACCAGCCGGGCAGGAACCATCGACTTCCGACTCTCAACTGGCCGAGAAGGTGCAACAGCTCGAAAAGAAAATGGACAGCATGGAGAAGGCCGGGGGTTCGCAACCCGGCACCGCCCCGGCCATGGGGACAACTCATGAAACGTTGCTCAAGGAGGAGTATGGCGGTGTTGAAGGCATCATTTTATGGAATGGAAAACCCCTCAAAAACGCCAGGGTAAAGATCGTCATGGATAAGTACACCGGCTTCTCGGTGGCTACCGTGAAAAGCGTGTTCGGCGTTAAGGGCGCTGAGAAGTCTTCCGGGATTGAGGGGGTCGCCATTGATACGCAGACCGACTCCAACGGAAACTACTCTATTGCACAGGCCCCTCCCGGCTTCTACACATTATTTTGGGAACCTGACGCACAAACCGGCTGGGTTCGGCGCCTTCGCGAAGATTCCGACTTTGAAATAGTGCCGGGAAAACAAATAGTTGTCAATATTCCCGAGAAGAAAAAGAAGATGTAGGATCAGTCACATGGCTGACGATCAGGAAAAGTACAGTTTCATAAAAGAGATGCTCATCGCATTCATAGGAGGCGGGGCACTGGGACTTGTGGTGCTGGTTGCCGCAATAGCCCTGGTCGAGCATCTCAAGAGATGACTTTCGGGTTGCGGGTTAAAATGGCGCGCTACGCTCCGTAGGGGAGGGCTTTATGCCCTCCCGAAACACCCGATTTGAACGCAGCGCCGTATGAAATCCGCCACCTGACCTCTCCTATCGTTTCTAGGGGGGAGGATTTTCTTGCCGCCGCCGAAGGCAGCGGCCAACTTGGCCGGCGGTCCCACCGCCCTCCAATCGGTAACAGGAGGATATTCGATTGGCTTCAGATCAGCTCACAAGACGGAAGTTTCTCAGTCGTGTGGGTTGGCTTGCAACATTTGGAACGGTTGGCGGACTGACGGCGGCTTCCGGCCGGTACTTGTTCCCCAACGTCCTCTATGAGCCGCCCGCGGAGTTCAAGATCGCGCCTCCCGAGGAATATCCCGAGGGTGTGACTTATGTCTCAACCAAACGAATCTTCGTGGTAAAGCAGCAAAACCTCATCAGGGTTGTCTCCGGCGTGTGCACGCATATTGGCTGTACTGTGCGCTGGGTCGAGGAGCACAATCGATGGGAGTGCCCCTGTCATGGAAGTATTTTCAATGATGAGGGGGCCGTCACTGCCGGGCCGGCCCCCAAGCCGGCCGGCCCCCAAGCCGCTGCCCTGGTATGAAGTCAGCGTGGCTCCGGACGGCAGACTCCTTGTGAACGAGCACCAGATTGTTCCGTCCCTGCAAACACTCACCGTTTGAAATGCAGCGTCACCGACGGTCTTTTCGAGGGAACTGACATGGCGGCAAATACCACACAGAATTCAATGGCCGATGACCGTGCCCACAATCCGGCCCCAAGACAACCCCCAGCGCTCAGCAAATGGCTCCAGGAAAAAACATTCGGCCTTGGGCTGATCAACATGTCGCTTTTTATCATCTTGAACGTCACAGGAATTCTATTGATGTTCTACTATGTCCCTGATACCGACAAGGCCTACAAGGTAATCAAGGACCTGGAATTTGTAATAAACTTTGGGGCTATTTTTCGCAACATGCACCGCTGGTCTGCTTATGCGATGATAATACTGGTATTTCTGCACATGTCCCGAGTCTTTTACATGGCAGAGTATCGGGAGCCCAGAGAACTTAACTGGGTGATAGGCCTTGTCCTCTTTATTTGCACCCTGGTGGCGGCCTTGACCGGTTATCTTCTGCCGTGGGACCAGAAAGCCTACTGGGGCATGACCATTATGTCCAACGTGATGGCTTCGGCGCCGGTTATCGGAGAGAAACTCAAATTTGTGGTGCTGGGCGGCACTGAAATCGGCCAGAATGCCTTGAGCCGGGCCTACGATATCCACGTCAAATTGATGCCCCTGATCATAAGTACCCTTATAGCGGTTCACCTCATCAGAAACCGCGCAGACGACCTGACCGCAAATCCAGGGTTGCACGGTAATGCGGCAGACGGCTCCTGGTCCGATATAATCACGCGCGAATTCGCCAAGTTTCTTCTGATCCTGATAGTGATGATGGGCGCCTCGATTCTTTTCGGCGCCCCCCTGGAAGAAGAAGCCAATCCTTCGGTCACCCCTGTTCCTGCGAAAGCCCCCTGGTTTTTTTTGGGCCTTCAGGAACTCCTGTCCTGGGGAGCGCCCTTCTGGTTCGCGATAGTTATCCCCAATGTGTTGCTTCTTTTCGCTTTTCTCATCCCTTTCATTGAACGCGGCAAAACCGGCGCCGGCGTGTGGTTTCATCCCAGCCGGAGGCTTCAAAATATCCTGTTCACCGCTTTTGTCACCGTGGCCATTGGGCTCATCATCCTGGGTGCGTACTTTCGAGGACCGGGTTGGAGGTTCTACTGGCCGTGGCAACCGTGGCCCCTGCACTGATCCTTGATTTGCCATGAGAGGGTTAAATGAACGGCTTTTTTCAGAAACTGTTCCCGTTTCTCGCCCTGCTGAGCTTTCTTCTATTCATCGGGATGGTGTGGAAAGACTACGATAGTCCATACCTTGAATATCAGCGAAAATTCAAGACGATGCTCGACCTGAAAGCATCCGAGACCGGCAAGCTTAAAGGCCCGGAATTCCAAATCGGATTTCGGCAGCGTTGGATCAGAGAACTCGACCGGGCCGACCGTTGTGAAACCTGCCACCTGGGCCTTGAGGACCCAAGATTCAAGGATGCGCCCCAGCCTTTCACAACTCATCCGGCCATGGCGGAACACTCTTACGAGAAATTTGGCTGCACGGTATGCCACCACGGCCAGGGTATGGCAACTACCTTGAAAGATGCCCATGGGCCGGTAGAGAACTGGAATAGCGCCCTCTACCACGACAACTTCATGGAAAATTCGTGCTCGCTTTGCCACGGCGAGTACGTTCACGATCAGGCCCCCATTCTGTTCAAGGGACAAAACATGTTTTATGATTACGGATGCCGGGGCTGCCACAAAGTCGCTGGAAAACCTCGAACCTTGACAGGACCGCCCCTCGATGAAATGGGCAAAAGGGTCAAGGCTGACTGGCTCTACAGGTGGTTGAAAGGCCCTAAAGACTATCTTCCTACAACCAAAATGCCCGACCACGAATTCTCTGAACAGGAAGCCGCAGACGTTGCAGCTTTCCTGCTGCTGGGGCCCGGCCCGGAAGGTGAGGCCGTCTCCGGCAATGCCGGCCGCGGAAAGACAACTCTGCTGACATCTCGCTGCGTGACCTGCCATACGCTGGAAGGCAAGGGAGGCAGCACCGGCCCCGAGCTTTCCAAGGTCTCTTCGAAGGCCTGGCCGCGAACGCTCTTCAAGACCATCAAGGATCCGCACGCATTGTGGACTCAAAGCAGGATGCCGATCTTTGGTTTCGCCGATAAGGACATTGAGGACATAGTCTCTTTTATGACTAGTGACTACATCGACCTTGACCTCGACGAGAAGGAGGCTGCCCGGCAAATCCAGCTTGTCAAAAACGCAAGCCCCGAACGGGGCAGGGAACTGACCGACAAACAGGGTTGTATCGGATGCCATTCGAAAATCCCGACAATCAAGGAACTTGGCGAGATCGGCCCGGACCTTACAACATTCGGTGTGGTTCATATTAGCCTCCTGGATTTCGGAGATATAAAAGTCCCGTTCAAGAATCGAACCGTACCCAACTGGATCTACAACAAGGTGAAATCGCCCAGGATCTTCAAGGAGGGGTTGAAGATGCCGGATTATCATTTCAATGCGGAGCAGACTTCGGCCATCACCACCTACGTGCTGGGTCTCAAAGGAAAAGAAGTCCCGGCATCCTATACTCTTCCCCTTGGCGAGCGCCCCACGGATTATGCCCCCCAGGGCGCTTTCGGCAAAATACTGGATAAATACCGCTGCCTGGTTTGTCATAAAATCAACGGGAAGGGAGGCGAGGTTGCGAACGACCTTTCCCAGGAGGGAAGCCGGGTCCGGCAAGAATGGATAAAGAGATTCATGAAAGCGCCCGACACCATTCGGCCTCTGCTCGAAGAAAGAATGCCGCCGTTCAAGGTCCTGGACCCCGAGGATGAGGCCATTTACCAATACTGCCGAACAACCCTGGTGACCGACAAAGTTGAGGACCTGACAGAGACGGTAAGCACGATGTCTCTGAACGACCCGGGCATTATCCGGGAAGGTGAAAAGCTCTATCATGAAAAATATGCGTGCGACGCCTGCCATCAAATCATCGGCAGGGGCGGCCTCGTAGGACCTGATTTCACCAATGAGGAAAAACGGCTAAGACCCGAGTGGGTGGTTTACTATCTCCACGATCCGAAAGCTTTTCTGAAGCGCTCCGTTGAGCCGGTCTACGCATTTACAGACAAGGAAATCGAAGCCTTGACCGCTTTTGTGATCAGCCCCAAAAAGCAGTGAGGCAAAGGTTCCGGAGGATAACAGTTCACCGATCGGCAACTCGCACTATCCAGCGATTCGTTCGCGGGGCTACGGTTGATCTTGAGGAAGGAACCATCCATGGCCAGACTGGGTATTATGTTCACACTTTTCGCAACACTTTCGCTCGTTTTTTCCATCCCTGCCGGCAGTAGCGATTCGTCCAGCGCCCCGAGCGACACTGGAGCAAACCAGCCGCGATTCGAGCTTCCCCAAAAGCCCACCAGCAATATGACGCCCTTGGAGCAAAGGGGGGCCAACCTTTACTCGTACTACTGCACTGTATGTCATGGAACAAAAGGCGAAGGGGACGGTATCAACTCGTTTCAGTTGACCACCCCGCCGGCAAAATTCGCCGACGCTGCATTTATGGCAACCCTTTCGGACGCCGACATTCAAAAAGTTATCAGACAAGGGGGCTCCGCCCTCGATAAATCACCTCAGATGCAGCCCTGGGGACGCGTCCTGACCGACCAGGACGTCGCCGCCCTCGTCGCCTACATCAAAACGTTGTCCAAGAATTAAGGCGGGGGGACGGTAGGGATTCTTCTTGTCGCCGCCGAAGGTTTGAGTGGCGAACTTGGCTGGCGGTCCCGCCGCCGCGAAGGATAAGATGGTGATGCGGTCTATTCCCGCAAACACGAGGAGGTCGAAGATAATCATCAAGAACGCCAGGGCCGAATAGATGACGTTTGCCCGGACCCGGGTATGTTTGTCCCGGATTTTGGAGACCAGCAGGAAGAAACTCGCGCTCATCACATAGCACTCTATGGCAAACGGGGGAAACCCGAGGAACCCAAGCAAAGGCATTTCGAAAACCTTGAGAAAGCCGAAGTGAGGTACGCTGTATATCCATTTGGACCCGACCCAAAAATTCCATAGCTCCCATAAAAGACCGCAGACTCCACCGGCAACAAGGAGCAGATATAAGCTCCTTAGCGACCCCTTCTCCCATTGCCGCAGAAGGGAGGGGGCTCCAAAGCGGTGATTTAAAGGCTCTAGCAGCAATATGAAAGCGCACCACACCAAGGGGAAAAAGTACTCCGGCCAAAGAAGCGGCAAAATCAGAAACATCAGCCCGGTCAGGACAAACGTCTTGTAGGTCCTTTGAGGATTGCGAAGGGGGACTGTCCGCGAATTTTCCAGGACCTTTAAGTATTCCAGCAGCGCTTTTGTCGAAAAAATTCCCGGCAAAACAGTCGAATAGGCGATGAGGTATCCAGTCCATCTGATAACTGTGCCGGAAGGAATATTGATGTAATGCCAGTTGGACAGACGGAAATTGAAGGCCTCGAAAACCAGCCACACAGTGATGGACACAGGGAGCAGAAGAAGGAATTTCCCGGACTGTTCAAACAGGAGCGATTTCCCTCCCCGCAGACAGAGCAACGACTCAACAAAGATAATGTAGCTCCACCAGGCGAACGAGTAGTACCAGGAATAAAAGGGTTCGACCCTGCAGATCATCGCCAGGGAGGAGGCCCCGAACAAAAGGCAGGCCCCGATTGCAGAAAGGAGGCCTAATGTGCGTTTATTTTCCCGGTTCATATCGAAAGTATTTGATTCCTTGACGTTGTTTTTTTAAACTAAAGGGTCCTAGGCTGGTTCATTTCTGAACATAAAAGATTATAATGCGTATGCTGCGGAAATAATCAGATGCGGGCATTTTTTCGCATCGCTGGTTTACATTTTTTTGTGCGCTGGGCCGCTTCTGGCCGGAGTGTGTAAAGCAGGAGTTTTACTCATGGCTAAGGAAAAAGGTTCGAGGGGACAACTTGTTCAACCAGACAGAGTGGACAAGGATGCTCCCTATCCCACGATGTGCAAGGAGGGAAAGGGGGTACGCAATTTCGCATGCCAGTGCTATGACAACTGCCTGGACAAGGCTGCCAAGGGGATGTGGGCCGGTTTTACGTGCAGAGAATGCTGTTCCTACGTACAAAAAGAGGAAGACAATCAGAGCTGACTGGCAAAGTCCCAAGATTAAAAAGTAGCGCCGCCATCCACGGCGGCGTTCTTCGTGTCACGCCAGAGGGTCTTTATGTTGACCAAAAAAACAAACCCACCGAAGCGGGTTGTTTTTTACTCTGGATCATTATTTTCAGTTCAGTTGTTTTAGCTCACCGAACTTTCTTCTGTCTTTTCAGGGGTGGTTTCGCCCTTTTTGCGCGATTTTTTAACTTTCCGGGCCTTCTCACCATCTTCGGCTAAAAGTTCCAGCAGGCACATGGGGGCCGCGTCGCCCCGCCTGAATCCAAGCTTTACGATCCGGGTATACCCGCCATGCCTGTTTTCGTATCTTTTAGCCAGTTCTTCGAAGACCTTATATACGACACTCTTTTCGCGAATAATCGAAAGTGCCTGTCTTCGAGAATGCAGGTCCCCGTGTTTGCCCAGGGTAATCATCCATTCGGCCCACCGGCGCATCTCCTTGGCCTTGGGCACCGTTGTATAAATCCGCTCGTGATTGAGCAGCGATGTAACCATGTTCCGGAACATCGCGAGCCGGTGGCTCGTAGTCCGGTTCAGTTTTCTACCGGAAACTCCGTGGCGCATGGGTTATTCCTGTTCCTTTCTTCGCTGTTCAATATCCTCGCGGGCAGGGAAATTGTCAATTTTCATTCCCAGTGAAAGTCCCATTTCAGCGAGGATCTCTTTTATCTCATTGAGCGATTTGCGGCCGAAATTCTTGGTCTTGAGCATCTCCTGCTCGGTCTTTTGAACAAGCTCGCCGATAAAGCGAATATCGGCATTTTTCAGGCAGTTTGCGGATCGAACAGAGAGTTCCAGTTCGTCAACGCTGCGGAAAAGATTCTCATTGAAAGCAGGCTCAGTCCGAACCTCTTCCTCAAGCGCCTCGGTTTGCTCCTCAAAATTTATGAAGATTGCGAGCTGGTCCTTGAGAATTTTGGCGGCGTAAGCCAGCGCATCCTCCGGCTTGACGCTTCCGTCCGACCAAATCTCCAGCGTAAGCTTGTCATAGTCGGTAATCTGGCCTACGCGTGCCTGGGTCACCGTATAGCTGACTTTGCGCACGGGAGAAAAGATAGCGTCTATGGGAATAGTGCCTATAGGCTGGCTTTCTTCGGCGTTTTTTTCAGCCGGAACGTATCCCTTTCCCTGCCTTACCGTAAGCTCCATTCTGAGCTTGGCGTCCTTGGCAAGGGTGCAGATATAGTGATCCGGATTCAACACCTCCACCATCGCCCCACACTGGATATCTGCGCCGGTAACCCGGCCTTCGCCCTGCTTTTCAATCACCAGGCGACGAAGATTCCCATCTCCGCTCGCTCTGAAGCGGACTTCCTTCAGATTGAGTATTACATCGGTGACGTCTTCCAAAACACCGGGGATAGTCGAGAATTCGTGTAAAACGCTATCAATCTTAACATTGGTAATAGCCGTGCCCTGAAGGGATGAAAGCAACACCCTCCTTAATGCGTTTCCAAGAGTGACTCCAAAACCCCTCTCAAGTGGCTCGCATTCGAATTTTCCGTAGGTGTTCGGCTCTGTTGTCTCGATCTCCAAGCGCTTCGGTTTTATAAGTTCGCGCCAGTTCTTTTGCATTTTTTATCCTCATCCAAAAGACATCACCGCAGGCCCCTCCGCCTGGAAACTTAAGCGGGGCCGCTTGGATGCGCACACACCCAATGGCCCTCAGATATCTATCCAGGATCCTGTATATTGTGGCTCTTCTTACTTCGAATAGAATTCAACTACCAGTTGCTCCTGAACCGGCAGGTTCATCTCATCTCGATTGGGGAATACCTTGAAGATGCCCTCGTATTTCGCTGAATCGACTTCGAGCCAGGCAGGAAGCCCTCTTCGCGGCATCGCTCCAATGGACTCATTTATGGCCTGCAGGTTTCGGCTCCCCTCCGCAACGGAAACAGTGTCGCCGGGCCTCAGCAGAAATGACGGGATGTTCACCTTCCTGCCGTTGACCATGAAATGATTATGCCTGACGAGCTGCCTGGCCTGGCTTCTGGAACTGGCGAAGCCTAACCTGTAGACCGAATTATCCAACCTGCGCTCGAGTAAAATCAAAAAGTTCGTACCAGTGACACCCTTTTGGCGGTCCGCCTCTTCGAAATAGCTTTCAAACTGCTTTTCGACCAAGCCATAAATCCGCTTGATCTTCTGTTTTTCCCGGAGCTGGAGTCCGTATTCGGAGAGCTTACCCCTGCCCTGGCCATGCTGCCCGGGTGGATAGTTGCGGCGCTCGATCGCGCATTTGTCCGAATAGCAGCGATCTCCTTTAAGATACAGCTTCATCGTTTCACGACGGCAAAGCCTGCATTGAGATTCGGTGTAACGAGCCAAATTGTTCCTCCTGTATTTATGCGGCCTTTATCGCGAGCGTGGCCCGCCAAGCATAATAGGCGCCGTTCCGTTATACCCGCCGCCTTTTCGGAGGTCTGCACCCATTGTGCGGTATCGGGGTAACGTCCTTGATGAACGTGACATTGAACCCTGCGGCCTGAAGCGCCCGCAGAGCTGCTTCACGGCCCGAACCAGGGCCCTTGACGTATACTTCTATATTCTGAACCCCGTGCTCCTGAGCCTTTTTGGCAGCCACCTCAGCGGCAACCTGCGCTGCAAATGGAGTGCTTTTTCGGGACCCCTTGAACCCCTGGCTTCCGGCGCTGGACCAGGAAATGGCATTACCGCTTACGTCCGTGATGGTAATGATGGTGTTGTTGAAGGTTGAGCGGATGTGAGCTACGCCATTGAGGATGTTCTTGCGCTCTTTTTTCTTCGTTCTGGGTGCGGCTTTCTCTTTTGCCATTATTCCTCCGTCCTACGCTTTCTTGCGCTTGCCCATTACGGATCTGCGCGGACCTTTACGAGTGCGGGCATTGGTGTGAGTGCGCTGGCCGTTAACAGGAAGACCGCGGCGGTGCCTCAATCCACGGTAACAACCAAGGTCCATCAGGCGTTTTATGTTCATCGACACCTCGGACCTAAGATCACCTTCCACCTTCAAATGTGTATCTATAATCTGCCTGATCGTATTTACCTGAATTTCGCTCAGATCGTCGCTCTTGATATCCACGTTGACTTGGGCCATATCCAGAACTTTCCGCGACGTCGGTCTGCCGATACCGTAAATATATGTGAGGGCGATCTCGATACGCTTGTTCTTCGGTAAATCGATACCTGCTATACGTGCCAATGTCTTGCTCCTTATCGAAAACTGTCAGCCCTGGCGCTGCTTGTGCCTTGGATTCTCACAAATCACGCGCACGTTGCCGTGGCGGCGGATAATTTTGCACTTTCTGCAAATGCGCTTAACAGATGCTCGCACTTTCATATCGGAAATTCCTTTCCACTGACCGGCGAATCGCCAGCATGCCCGCCCCGGGCCCAGGCTCCAAAAACACCACCGTGCAGACCCTCATGCGGGGGCGCCGCACATGGCCCTGCTTTCGGCAAACACGCAACCTCAGGACTTGGACCTGTAAGTGATACGGCCCCGCGTCAGATCGTAGGGAGAAAGCTCGACTGTGACCTTATCGCCGGGCAGGATGCGAATGAAATGCATGCGCATCTTTCCGGAGATATGGGCGAGAATCCGATGGCCGTTTGGCAACTCCACGCGAAACATGGCGTTAGGTAAGGTCTCCATGACCGTTCCTTCAACTTCTATAGCGTCCTCTTTAGCCATGCCTGCAGTTTCTCCCGGATCAATTTACGAACTTTTTATTGTAAACTATCTATTTGGGTTTGTAAACCTGTTTTCACGCCTGGTCAGAACCTCAGGACCATTTTCAGTAATCGCTATAGTATGCTCAAAGTGAGCCGACAGTCTCCTGTCCAACGTTACCGCCGTCCACTTATCCTCCAGAATCTCCACGTCAGGCCCGCCGGCGTTTATCATCGGCTCCAGAGCCAGCACCATCCCGGGTCTAAGTTTTAAACCCCTGCCGGGCGGCCCATAGTTGGGAATCTGCGGACTTTCGTGCAATTGCTGTCCGATTCCGTGACCCACAAATTCTCTCACTACAGAATAACCGCGATTTTCCACGTAATCCTGTATTGCATGAGAGATATCTGAGAGGCGGTTGCCGCTGATCGCCTTCGAAATTCCCTCGTAGAGGCTCTGTTCAGTAACCGTGCACAGTTGCGCGGCTTCTTCGGTGATCTTCCCCACCGGGGCCGTTAAAGCCCCATCGCCATAATAGCCATCCAAAACCACGCCGAAGTCAAGGCTTATAATGTCACCCTCTTTGAGACGGCGCAGCTTTGACGGCATTCCATGGACAACTTGCTCATTAACCGAGGTGCAAAGCGCGAACGGATACCCATGGTAGCCTTTGAACGCGGGCTTTGCGTGCTTTTTTGAAGCCAACTCCTCGCTTATCGCATTGAGTTCCCAAGTCGTGATTCCCGGCACGACATGCTCTATCAGGCTTTCGAGAATCTCGGCTACGATCAAACATGAAGTTTTGATCTTCTCAATTTCGGCTCGGGACTTTAAGATTATCAATTAACCGCCCCCGTACCGAATACGGTTTTCCGAATCGGTCGTTCCTCTATTTTCAGATCTACGCTACCCAAGAACCTTTTGTATACGCCCAAGGATGTCGTCCATCTGCCCCACGCCGTCAATGCGGCGGAGTTTGCTCGCTTTTTGATAGTAATCAATCAAAGGCTTTGTCTGAGCTTCGTAAGTTTCCAGCCTCGACTGTACAGTGGCCTCGTTGTCGTCTGATCTCTGGTAGAGCTCGCCGCCGCATTTGTCACAAACGCCCTCTTTCTTGGGAGGATCGAATATCACGTGGAACCCGGCGCCGCACGCCCGGCAGGTCCGCCGGCCGGTAAGGCGGCCAAGCAGCTCCGAACTGGGAACCTCTACGCTCACCACATGATCGATTGTTTGGCCCAGCGTACCGAGAATGCTGTCCAGTTCCTGCGCCTGCGCAACCGTGCGCGGAAATCCGTCCAGCATGTAACCACCAGTGGCATCCGGCTTCTGAATACGTTCTTTAACCAAGCCGATCACCACGCTGTCCGGAACCAGGCCGCCAGCGTCCATATATTTCTTGGCTTCGAGCCCCAGCGGGGTCCCTTCCTTCAGGGCCGCGCGCAGCATGTCGCCTGTAGACACCTGAGGAATGTGATATTTTTCGACAAGACGTTTGGCCTGTGTACCCTTGCCGGCTCCCGGCGGTCCGAGCAAAATGATGTTCATCGTATACCTCCAGTTAAAAAAGCAGTGAACAATGATATGGTCTTCTTACCGGCGGCCCTTCAGGCCTTTGCCGCTTTTGAGGAACCCCTCATAGTGCCGCGACAACATATGAGCTTCAATCTGAGCGAGGGTGTCCATTGCCACGCCGATTACTATCAAAAGGGCCGTCCCGCCGAAGTAGAAAGGCACCCCGAAGCGGTGAATCAGCATGGTGGGAAGAACACAAACTGCTGAAATGTAGATTGCCCCCCCGAGGGTAATGCGGCTCAAAACCTTGTCCAGATATTCCGCGGTGGGTCTTCCCGGGCGAATCCCGGGGACGAAGCCACCATATTTTTTCATGTTATCCGCCACATCCACCGGATTGAAAACGATAGCAGTGTAGAAGAAGCAGAAGAAAACAATAAATGCAACATAGAGCAAATAGTAAACCGCGTGACCCGGACTGAGCGCCTGCGAAACCGACTGGACCCAGGGAACCTTTATGAAATTGGCTATAGTGGCCGGGAACATGATAATCGATGATGCAAAAATCGGCGGGATAACCCCCGAGGCGTTTATCTTGAGCGGTATATGAGTATTGGTCCCGCCGTAGACTCGTCTTCCCACCACCCTTTTGGCATACTGAACGGGAATCCGTCGTTGTCCCCGCTCCATAAAGATAATAAAGGCCACCACCGCAAGCATCATCAAGGCCAGTGAAACAAGTATAAAGATGTTCATTTCACCCGCCTGAACAAGTCTTGCCGTACTGATAAGGGCGTTTGGAATTCCTGATACGATACCCGCAAATATAATGAGCGATATACCGTTTCCGATGCCGCGCTCGGTAATCTGTTCGCCAAGCCACATGATGAACGCAGTGCCGGCAGTCAGGGTTAAAACCGTTATCAGGCGAAATCCCCAACCCGACAACAAAACCAGGGGGACGCCACCCGGGGCGTGCTGACTTTCGAGCCCCGCAGCTATCCCGAAACCCTGGATAGTGCTAAGAACAACGGTCCCGTAGCGAGTGTACTGCGTAATCTTTTTTCGCCCTGCCTCACCTTCCTTGCTGAGCTTCTCAAGGGTAGGGATAACCACCGTAAGGAGTTGAAGAATAATCGATGCGCTGATATAGGGCATTATACCAAGGGCGAAAATGGAAAAGTGGCTAAGCGCGCCACCGGAAAACATGTCGAAGAGGCCGAGAAGCGTTCCCTTGGCAGCGTTGAAATAAGCTGTCAGGGCTTGCGCATTGATATAGGGGGTAGGAATGTGCACCCCGATCCGGTAAACTGCCAGAAGCAGCAAAGTCGCCATTACACGGCGCTTGAGCTCGGGAATTCTCCCTATGTTCGTAAAGCCGCCAAGCACTTGTTATTTTCCTTTCAATTGGTACCCTGCTATCAGCGGGGCGCCTTGGGCGGTATCAATTCAACCTTGCCGCCCGCTGCCTCAATTTTGGCAATAGCTGAGGCGCTTGCCTTGTGCACCCGAACCGTAATGGACTGAGTGATATCGCCGTTAGCCAGCAGTTTGATTCCATCACGAACTTTCCTGACCAGGCCTACGCCAACGAAATCAGGTGGGCCGAGTTCACTTCCGGCAGGAAAGTTACTCAAATCCTCGACATTAATGACCGAGAATTCCTTTTTAAATATATTGGTGAAGCCGCGCTTGGGAGCCCTGCGCTGAAGCGGCATCTGACCACCTTCAAACCAGGGGGGCACCCCTCCGCCGGAGCGGGATTTTTGCCCCTTTGTGCCTCTGCCGGCAGTCATTCCCTGGCCGGAAGCAGATCCCCGGCCGAGCCGCTTGGTATTTTTCTTTGCTCCTGGAGGCGGAGCCAGTTCTCCGAGTCTCATTGAATACCCCTATCTTTCCTCGATTTTAACCAGGTGAATCACTTTCCTTAGAGCCCCCAACACCTGAGGAGAGCTGTAGAGGTGAACGGGCCTGTGCATCTGCGTAAGCCCAAGTGCCTGCAAAACCTTGCGGTGCTTTTCCGGACGCCCTATCGGGCTTCGAACCAGTCTGACCTGAATTGGCTTTAACATATCTCAACCTTCGGAGTTTTGATTTTGAGTTGACTCAAAACCAGCAACCAGCAACTAAAAACCGTGCCACTACGCCTCTTCCAGGATATTCTTTCCCCTGATTTTGGAAATCCGCTCGGCGCTGCGCAACTGTTTTAATCCTTCAACCGTTGCCTTGACAACATTATGTGGATTTCTCGATCCAACACACTTTGTCAAGATATCATGAATTCCCGCCGCTTCCATGATGGCCCGCACAGCCCCGCCGGCGATGACGCCGGTACCGGGGGAAGCCGGCTTCAGGACAACCGAGGAGGCCCCGAAATGACCGAGCACCTCGTGAGGGATCGTGGTGTCCTTCAGCGGCACGTCAACCATATTTCGTTTTGCCGATTCCATTCCCTTGCGTATGGCCTCGGGAACTTCATTCGCCTTGCCAAGGCTGTAACCCACCTTACCGTTGCCGTCGCCGACCACCACAATAGCACTGAACGAAAAACGGCGGCCGCCTTTGACAACTTTGGCCACCCGGCTTATATGGACTACCTTGTCAATCATTTGGAGCTGGCTGGATTCAACCGCTATCAATTTGACTGCCTCCCATCATTAAATGGAATTAAAAATCAAGGCCCTTCTGGCGGGCTGCGTCCGCAAGGGCCTGAATGCGTCCGTGATAGATAAAGCCGTTGCGGTCGAACACGACCTTGGCGATACCTTTCTCTATAGCTTTGGCAGCAACGAGTTCACCAACGCGCTTGGCGGCCCCCACTTTCCCCTTGATCGGTTCCATTTCCCTGTATTCGGGGGAAAGGGTGGATGCGGAAACCAGGGTCGCACCGGTCACGTCGTTGATGATCTGGGCATATATATGCTTATCGCTGCGGAAGACCGTAAGCCTGGGGCGCGCTTCGTTGCCTTCAACTTTTCTTCTTATGCGCTTCTTGCGTTTAAGCCGAGCGGTATAGCGCGGATTTGTGCTGCCTGATGACATTTTGAGCTTCCTCCGAATTTACTTCTTCGAACCGGTCTTGCCGGCCTTACGATGGACGTGCTCACCGGAATATCGAATCCCCTTGCCCTTGTAAGGTTCTACCGGTCTGAGAGCGCGAATCCTCGCTGCGGTCTCCCCCAGCTCTTCGATGTCGATTCCCTCCAGCCGGACAACGTTAGCCCTGTCCACGCTGGCTTTAATCCCGTCGGGCAGCGGGAACGAAATCGGGTGCGAATACCCCAGGCTCAGGTTCAGATTATTTCCCTGCACCTCGGCCCGGTAGCCGGTCCCCTGAATCTCGAGTGCCTTGGTAAAGCCTTCACTCACACCCTTGACCATGTTGTGGACCAGCGCACGAATCATCCCATGGGTGGAGCGCGCCTCCTTGGAATCGTCGCCGCGCTTAAACAGCATGGCTTCCTTTCCAATCTCAATGTCGATACCCCCAGGGACAGTCCTGTGCAGCGTCCCCTTGGGACCCTTGACAGTCAAGACCACATCCTTGAGAGTTACTTCTACCCCTTTAGGTAAGGGTATGGGCAATTTACCCACCCGTGACATGCGGTTACTCCTTATTGAGTTTTCACTTCTACCAGATAGCGCAAAGCAATTCTCCGCCCACACCCTCTTTACGGGCCTGCCTGTCGGTCATCACGCCCTTGGAGGTGGACAGGATCGAAATCCCCATTCCATTCAACACACGGGGAATCCGGTCGTGGCCGACATAACTGCGGCGGCCTGACTTGCTGATGCGTTTTGCCCCGACAAGGGCGCCATCACGGCCTTCGCCATACTTGATATGAACGCGGAGCACACCCTGCTTGTCGTCCCTGATAAATTTATAGTTCTTAATGTACCCCTCGTCCTTCAGAATACGACACAGGTTCGCCTTCATGCGCGAAGCCGGGATATCCACCTTGTCAAACCTTGCTTTCTGCCCGTTGCGAATACGGTTCAGTAAGTCGCCTATCGGATCCGATACCATAATTTTCTCTCCTGCGCTGCCTACCAGCTCGCCTTGACCACGCCCGGAAGTTCGCCCTTTAACGCCATGTTTCGGAAGCAGATACGGCAGATCCCAAACTTACGGATGTAAGCTCGCGGCCGACCGCACAACGGACACCGGTTGTAGTTGCGTGCCTTGAATTTGTTACTTAATTTTGCTTTTGCTATGAGGGACTTCTTAGCCAAAGGAGGCCTCCTTCTCAGCGCTTGAACGGCATGCCCATAAGAGCGAGAAGCGTCCTGGCCTCATCGTCTGTCCTGGCAGTCGTAACTATTGTGATATTCATCCCTTTGATCTTGTCGATCTTATCGTAGTCAATCTCCGGGAAAATTATATGTTCCTTAATTCCAAGGGTGTAATTGCCCCTGCCGTCCAGAGCTTTGGGCGAAACGCCCCTGAAGTCCCGAACGCGAGGCAGGGCCACATTGACCAACTTATCGTAAAACTCGTACATCCGGTTGCCTCTAAGAGTAACCATGCACCCGATCGGCATACCCTTCCTGAGCTTGAAAGCGGCGATACTCTGGCGCGCCTTGGTGATAACCGCTTTTTGCCCGCTTATCTGGGCCAACTCGGCCGAGGCGGAGTCCAGCACCTTCACGTTCTGAATAGCTTCCCCAAGTCCCATGTTGAGTATAATCTTCTTGAGCCGGGGGATTTGCATCGGACTCTTGTACTGGTACTGCTCTTTGAGCAGACCAACAATTTCCTGATTAAACCTGTCGCGCAGTTCTGCCATTTTACCTCCGCTTCCGCCTTTTCGGTAGACGCCCCTGTACAGGATCGCGGTAAAAGAGAATCCTTTTGAGCAACGACTCCGGGCCTTTGCTCCTCCGCAAGTCTGCCCTGCAGCAGTCTAGTCGATGACTTCCTGGCACTTTTTACAATACCGGACCTTGCGGTCGTCATCGAGCACTCGATAGCCCACCCTGGTCGGATCTGTGCATTTTGAACAAATCAACATAAGATTGGAAATCTGAATGGGAGATTCCTTTTCCAGGATGCCTCCCTGCCTCGTCTGCTGATTTGGCTTTAGATGCCGCTTCACCATGTTGATTTTTTCCACGATCGCCCGTTCTTTTTTGGGAATTACCCGCATGACTTTGCCGGTTTTTCCCTTATCCTTACCGGCGATCACCTTCACTGTATCGTTTTTCTTTATATGATAACTCTCATGTTTCATCGCGTGGACCTTTTCCCTAAAGAACTTCCGGAGCGAGCGATATGATCTTCATGAACTGCTTGGCGCGCAATTCCCTGGCGACGGGTCCGAAAATACGGGTGCCGATCGGTTCGCGTGCGGCATTGATGAGGACCGCAGAGTTATCGTCGAACTTAATATAGGAGCCATCCGGCCGCCGGACTTCCTTTTTAGTGCGCACGACAACCGCCTTTAGCACATCGCCCTTTTTGACCTTCGCATTTGGAATCGCCTCCTGGACCGACACCACAATGATGTCACCAACCGAAGCATATCGTCTGCGGGTCCCGCCGAGCACCTTTATGCAGTAAAGCCGCTTGGCCCCGGAATTATCAGCGGCGTTCAATTGAGTTTCCGACTGGATCATCTGTTACTCCACATCTCTTTAACGGCTAAACCAACCGCGCACTTAGAAGGCCGATTTCGCCAGGACCTTCACAACCAGCCAGCGTTTTTCCTTGCTGATCGGCCGGCTTTCCTCGATAAGCACCTGGTCTCCAATGGAGCATGCATTCAGCGGGTCGTGGGCCTTGAACGTGTTCCTGCGCCGAACGTACTTGCGGTACTTAGTGCTCTGAATCAACCGTTCGACCATGACCACCACGGTCTTGTCCATCTTGTTGCTTTTGACCGTGCCCACTCTACTTTTCCTGGTAGACTTTTGCTCTTCCATGGTACCTTTCCGCCCCTATGCTCCGGCTTGTTTGTCCATCTCGGACAAAATCGTGAGAATCCGCGCCACGTCCCTTTTATTCTTCGGAAGCTGTGCGGTGTTGTCCAGTTGGCCAGTCGCCTTCTGAAACTTCAGATTGAACTGGGCCTCCCGGATCTCGTTTGCCTTCTGATTCAACTCATCCCTGGTCATTTCCCGCAGAGCGCTCGGTTTCATAGTATATCCTGCCTCGATACGAAACGTGTATTCAATGGAAGCTTATGAGAGGCGAGACCCAAGGCCTCGCGCGCAACCGCTTCAGTTACGCCTTTTATTTCGTATAGAATCCGCCCGGGCTTAATAACAGCCATCCAGCCTTCAGGGGCGCCCTTGCCTTTTCCCATTCTGGTTTCAGCCGGCTTTTTCGTGAAGGGTTTATCCGGAAAAATTCGAATCCAAACTTTTCCCCCACGCTTTACATGACGAGTGATAGCTACACGAGCCGCCTCGATCTGCCTGGCGGTAACATAGCCGGGCTGAAGGGCCTTAAGCCCGAAGTCGCCGAAGCTGATATCACTTCCGCGGTACGCGGCGCCTCTCATGCGGCCCTTCTGTACTTTTCTGAATTTGACTCTTTTTGGAGCTAGCATCTTATTTCTCCCAGAATATCAACAGAGTCGCGGCGTGAGACCCGGGAAGCGCAAAGTTTTCCGCGCTAACCGCCGTCCGGCCTCTGTCAGGGCAACACTTCGCCTTTGAATATCCAGACCTTCACACCGATAATGCCGTAAGTCGTCCTGGCAAGGGCCGTGCCGTAATCAATGTCTGCCCGGAGAGTGTGAAGCGGGACCCTGCCCTCGCGATACCATTCTCTCCGTGCCATTTCGGCCCCACCCAGCCGTCCGGCTGAAGCAACCCTTACGCCCTTGGCCCCGAACTTGAGTGCGGAACTCACGGCTCGCTTCATTGCGCGGCGAAATGCCACACGCCTTACAAGCTGAAGAGCTATATTTTCGGCAACAAGAGTGGCATCGAGTTCGGGACGGCGCACCTCCTGGATATCGATCAGGACATCGCGCTTGAACCTACGCTCCAGGTCACGCCTCAGCACCTCAATTTCAGCGCCCTTCTTGCCGATAACGATTCCCGGCCGCGCCGTGTGAATCCGAATCTTTACCTTGTTTGCGGCACGTTCGATCTCCACTTTGGCTATACCGGCATGGAAAAGCCTCTGTTTTATGTAATCACGAATCTGCTTGTCCTCGAAAACGAGTTTCGAGTAATCCTTGGTCGCAAACCACTTCGAATCCCAGGTCTTAACGATGCCGAGCCGGAACCCTGTCGGATGAACTTTCTGTCCCAAACTTCACCTCCATGAGGGCGATCTATTTTTCGTCCAAAATAACTGTTATGTGGCTCGAGGGCTTGATTATCCTGGTCGCCCTACCCATCGCCCTCGGACGAAACCTCTTGAGCCGTGGTCCCTGGTCGACCTTGATTGTCTTAATATAGAACTTTTCGAGGTCTCCCGCTTTGGTGTTTTCGGCGTTAGCCATAGCAGAGCGGAGTACCTTGGTTATGAGCCTTCCGCTTTTTTTGGGAGTAAACCTAAGCAGAATCAGGGCCTCACCGACTTTCTTGCCTCGCACCATATCGGCGACCAACCGAGTCTTCTGAGATGAAACACGCAGGTATTTGCCAATGGCTCTAACTTCCATTATTTCTTCCCTTTTACTTTGGACTTCTTATCTCCGGCATGACCATAAAAAGTCCTGGTCGGAGAGAATTCGCCCAACTTGTGTCCAACCATGTTCTCGCTGACGAAAACCGGGATGAACTTCTTGCCGTTGTGGACGGCAAGGGTGGTTCCGACGAATTCGGGCAAGATAGTGGACCTGCGCGACCAAGTCTTGATAACTTTGCGGTCGCCAGTATCTTTAGCTTTCGCGATCTTGTCGACCAGATGGTCGTCAACAAATGGCCCTTTTTTTAAAGACCGAGGCACTGTATCCTCCTACTTCCGGCGATGAATGATGAACTTGTCGCTCTGCTTTTTACCCCTGCGCGTGCGGTACCCCTTTGTGGGAATGCCCCACGGAGTACAGGGATGGCGTCCTCCGGAACTTCTGCCTTCGCCACCGCCCATCGGATGATCCACAGGGTTCATCGCAACGCCGCGCACATGGGGTCTTTTGCCTGCCCAGCGCGTGCGCCCGGCTTTTCCAAGCGAAATATTCTCGTGATCGATATTGCCAACCTGGCCGACAGTGGCCTTGCACTCAATGGAGATCATCCGCATCTCTCCGGACGGCATTCGAAGCGTGGCGTATTTGCCTTCGCGAGCGATTAGTTGAGCGCTCGTTCCGGCCGAACGCGCCAACTGGCCGCCTTTGCCAGGCCGCATCTCTATGTTGTGCACCACGGTGCCGAGCGGCAGGTTTGCAAGTTTCAGACAATTGCCCGCTTTTATGTCGGCTTCGCGGCCGGTCATGACCTTGTCGCCGACCTTGAGTCCCACGGGGGCAATGATGTAGCGTTTTTCACCGTCCGCATAGTGCAGCAGCGCGATGTTTGCCGAACGGTTTGGATCATATTCAATAGAGGCTACGCTGGCGGCAATGCCTTCCTTGTCGCGCTTGAAGTCGATCATTCGGTAGCGCCGCTTGTGCCCGCCTCCTCGCTGCCATGCAGTAACCCGGCCTACATTGTTGCGACCGCCGGTCTTGCGCAAGGGTTGGATCAGGCTCTTCTCAGGCCTGTCGGTCGTAATTTCATCGAAGGTGGCATATGTCTGAAACCGACGGCCGGGTGATGTCGGTTTCACTGTCCTGATTCCCATTTTACCTTACTCCTCGTAGCGGGTAGCAGGTAGCGGGCAGCAGGGAGCCGACAAGCCGATTCGTTCAGGCTTAGCACTCCGCGCTTCTCGCTCCAATCCTCTCCTAGACGCCTTCAAAAAACTCTACCCGCTGTCCGGGTTTGACGGTTACCACAGCCTTCTTCCAGTTGGGCGACTGCGTAAAATGTTTGCCAACCCTTTTTATCTTCCCTTTCATGCTGAGCGTCGCCACACCGACCACATTTACCTTGAAGATTTTTTCGACCGCTTGCTTGATCTCTATCTTGTTAGCCAAGCGGTCCACCTCAAAGTAAAGCTTGTTCCTTAGGTCCTTTTCCGTGGTGCTTTTCTCGGTCACCAGAGGGCGTTTCAGTATCCGGTAAGTCTTCGCGTTCATGCCAGCGCCTCCTCGATCCTGCTAACGCAATCCCTGCTCAGGATCACCGTGTGATGGTCAAGCAGATCGTAGACGTTGAGTCCTTCTGATTGCAGGATCTTAACGTGCGGAATATTGCGGGCAGACTTTTCTATGATTTCATCATGTTCAGGCAGCACCACCAGGGTTTTTTTGCCAAGTTCGAACCGATCGAGCAGGTCTACGAAATCCCTGGTGCGAATTTTTTCGAGCTTGAACAGGTCGATGACCTTGAAGCCCTGATCGAGCACCTTCTGGCTAAGGGCCATCTTTAGCGCCAACCGCCTGACCTTTTTTGGTATGCGCATTTCGTATCCCCTGGGCTGGGGGCCGTGAATGGTGCCGCCTCCGCGAAAGATGGGAGAACGGGTTGTTCCCGCCCGGGCGCGCCCGGTGCCCTTTTGCCGCCAGGGCTTTTTGCCTCCACCCCTGACCTCACTGCGACCCTTGGTCTTGGCGGTACCAGCCCGGCGTTTGGCCAATTGATAGACTACGACCTCATGGAGCACATGAGATTTCACAGGCACGCCAAATATGGCGTCACTCAGCTCAAGTTGGCCTGTCACTTCGCTGTCCAGGTTATAAACATCCACAGTTGGCATGGCGTTCCTCAAAGTAAAAAAGTAAAAAGTAAAAAGTAAAAAACTTCAAAATTCGTTCCTTTTGCCTTTTTACTTCCGATTTGTCTTGCGAATCACAACAATCCCGTTCTTTGCACCCGGAACGGCGCCGTGGATCAGCAGCAGGTTGTCTTCCGGACGGACGTCCACGACCCTGAGGTTCAAAACGGTCGTGCGCTTATTGCCTTTTTGTCCGGGCATTTTCTTGCCCTTGATGACACGGCCGGGGTAGGTGGCATTACCGGTTGAACCCGGCTCACGGACGTTTTTGGAACCGTGACCGTCGGGTCCGCGCTGGAAATTCCACCGTTTGATGGTTCCGGCAAACCCCTTACCAATGCTTTTTCCGATTATATCGACGTGATCGCCAATCGCAAACATCTCGGCAAGCACCTGATCGCCGGCATTATGCTCCGAAGTACTCTCAGCCGGCACCTCTCGCAAGACCTCGAAATAGCCTTTGCCGGCCTTATCCATATGGCCCTTCATGGGACGATTTACGCTCTTTGCCTTTTTTGTCCCAAAGCCAATCTGCAAAGCGGAGTAGCCGTCTTTTTCAAGGGTCTTCACCTGGGTTACGGTGCACGGGCCAGCCTGAACCAAGGTGACCGGATAGACCGAGCCGTCGTTGGCGAAGACCTGGGTCATGTCAAGTTTGCGTCCAATAATTGCCGTAATCATCAGTTCTTACTCTCTTTCGTTCAGACTGCCGCCTGAACTCCTAAAGCTTGATTTCGACATCGACCCCGGCGGAGAGGTCCAGTTTCATTAGGGAATCGACCGTTTGCTGGGTCGGGTCCAAGATGTCGATCAGACGCTTGTGGACACGTATTTCGAACTGCTCGCGCGACTTTTTGTCGACGTGAGGAGAACGCAAAACAGTGTACCGGTTTATCTTTGTAGGAAGCGGTATTGGCCCGGCCACACGCGCGCCGGTCTTTTTCGCCGTCATTACGATCTCATTGGTCGATTGATCGAGCAGCTTGTGATCGTAAGCCTTCAGTCGGATGCGAATTCTTTGATTCGTCACCATATGCCTTCCCATCAAATAGACAACCGGAGCGAAGCCCCGGTTACCCTGTTACGAGATTGAATTATTCAATTATTTCGGTAAGGACACCCGCGCCAACGGTGCGGCCTCCTTCGCGAATAGCGAATCGGATTTCCTTCTCCAAAGCCACCGGTGTTATCAGCGCGACCTCGCAACTGATGTTGTCGCCGGGCATAACCATTTCGACGCCTTCAGGAAGGGTCATTACGCCGGTGACATCAGTCGTTCTGAAGTAAAACTGCGGCCGGTAGCCGGGGAAAAAGGGAGTATGCCGTCCACCTTCTTCTTTTTTCAGTACGTAGACTTCCGCCTTGAATTTAGTGTGAGGCGTAATAGAACCGGGCTTGGCAACGACCTGGCCCCGCTCGACCTCGTCCCGCTTGGTTCCGCGCAAAAGCACGCCAACGTTGTCCCCTGCCTGCCCAGAATCCAGCGTCTTGCGAAACATCTCGACACCGGTGCAAACCGTCTTGAAGGTCGGCTTAAACCCGACAATTTCCACTTCCTCGCCCACCTTGACCTGGCCGCGCTCGACCCGGCCGGTTACCACCGTGCCGCGGCCGGAGATGGAAAAGACGTCTTCTATCGGCATCAGGAACGGCTTGTCAATATCGCGCACAGGATCCGGAATATATGAGTCGATTGCCTCCATCAGCTCGTAGACGCACTTGGCATCAGCGCTGTCGGGATCGTCGGTTTCGAGCGCCTTCAATGCCGAACCCTTGATGATCGGGATATCGTCTCCGGGGAATTTATACTTGGTCAGAAGCTCCCGCATCTCCAACTCGACAAGCTCGATCAGCTCGGGATCATCCACCATGTCAACCTTGTTCAGGAAAACAACGACGTACGGAACACCGACCTGGCGGGCAAGAAGAATGTGCTCGCGGGTCTGGGGCATCGGCCCGTCGTCGGCGGCAACCACCAGTATGGCCCCGTCCATCTGAGCCGCCCCGGTGATCATGTTCTTTATATAGTCCGCATGGCCTGGACAGTCCACATGCGCATAGTGGCGCCGGTCGGTTTCATATTCGACGTGCGCCGTGGCGATGGTGATCCCGCGTTCGCGCTCCTCGGGAGCCTTGTCGATCTGATCAAACGGG
>OMOE01000113.1 GCA_900290365.1 Syntrophobacter sp. SbD1
GAAGATGACTGCAAAAGGCCGGTACTTCAAGAAACCTGCTGAAATAGACTTCTGAAATTGACATCGGCATGCAGATGGAACAGGTCGCCAATCTGGCCTGTCTCGTACGGCTAGGGATCGCGATACGGGTCCATAAATCAAAGAATCCGGCCAGGCATGTTCAAACCGCAATCCGGAAATTGCTCCATGACCGGCAGGCGAAGGCCAAAGCAGCCGCGTTCGCCAAAGTTATCGCGCAGTGGGATGGGCCAAAGCTGGCGGCCGATCTGTTATTCGAACATTACCAGCGTGACGCTGGACCCTAGTTGCTCGCTGTAAGACGGCGAGCCGGGGAATCCACATAACGACATGCTGTTTGAGCACTTAGGTATCTTACAAACGGAATTCGTACTACTATCCCTTATCTTCTTGTTTTTTGTGCGAGGTTTTGAGGGAAGCGCAGGCATTTGCCTCTTTATCCGTGTTTATCCGTGTCAAAAGGTCTTTGGTTCCGGCTTGTCCGGGTTAGAATGGAGACCTCTCTATGTCTGATATTCAGGTATTCGCTGAAAATGTATGGATCGTCGACGGTCCGCCTGTCCGCGATTTCGGTGTAATGTTCACTACCCGCATGACCGTCGTGAAGCTCTCCGGCGGTTCATTATGGGTGGATTCTCCTGTGCCCGTGCCGTTCGATACGCTCAAACGCATCACTGGCCTGGGACCTGTCGGATACCTCGTCGCAGCGACCCCGAGGCACGTCTGGCGGTTGGATGGATGGCACACGCTATTTCCGGAAGCACAGCTATGGACGGCACGAACCACCCCATTTACGTTGAAGAAAGGACGCCTGCCCTTGGCCGGCATTCTGGGCGACGAGCCACCTCAAGGCTGGGCGGACGACCTTGACCAACTTGCCTTCAAAGGCAACCCCCTCATCGAAGAAGTCCTTTTCTTTCATAAAGCGTCTCGCACGGTCATCCTGGATGATTTAATCCAGATTCATCCGATAGTGAAAGGCAAGCCCCTTCACAATGCCCTGTTCAAACTGGCCGGCGCTGCATATCCGCATGGCGGCGTTGGGCTCGATATCAGGCTCTCCTTCACAGATCGAACCCTCGCGCGCAAATCGCTCGAAAAGCTGCTCTCATGGAACTTCGACAAGCTGATCATCGCCCATGGCAATTGCATCGAGAAAGACGCAAAGCCATTCGTAGAGCGTGCCTTCAAATGGCTCGCCCCAGCGCCAGCGTGACGCTGGACTCGATCTGCTCGCTGTAAGACGGCGAGCCAGGCAAATCCCAATAAGAGGGCACTTACGATTCACGATTCACGATTTACGATTGACGCTTCACGCTTCACGCTTCACGCGCTAGCGCGCCCCATACAGGTCCGGGAAATACCACCCTGCTGCATGCACCGGAAAGCCGAGCCTGACGTTCCCTTTGGGTGTATCCGAAACGAGTAGCTCTTCCTGAAGGAGTTGTCCCAGGAGGTCACGGCCGGTCCTTTCTTTTAAGCCCGATGCGGCAATAACTTCCCCACGCGAGGTTTCTCCACGGATTACTACCTCCTTAAGCATTCCGGCTGCTTCGCTTCGCAGCTTCTTTCCCATTTCCGGTTCGGCAATCATACCGGAGTTGCGCATATCGATATATTGCCTGATCCGTTTGAGAAGCTCTTCCAGCCGCAGCAGCCCTCCCATGTATTCCACTTGGTCAAGGCAAATATTCAGAAAAAAGCGGCAGAACCTTACCAGTGCCTCGCTTGAGAGGTTACCCCTGCCGTCGATATCATTTCGCCTGGGATTATCGGCTTCCGCCAGGGCGGCTTTATACTCGACGTTCTTGCGGGCAAGCCCTCGGCTAACCGACCACAAACCGAAACCGTGAACGGGTATCCTGAGTAGATATGCCTCGGTAAAAAAGCGTGCAACGCGTCCGTTGCCGTCAAGGAAGGGGTGAATCCACATGAGCCGTTGATGGGCTGAAGCCGCAGCAACGAGCCTTATCGCTCCATGGTGTTTTCGAGGATCATAAAATTCCGTAAATCTTTTTAAAAAAGCAGGCAGAGTCTGGTAATCAGGCGGAACATGATTGCCCACCTTTACCCCCTCTTTGCGTAATTCGCCGGGCATGACACGGCTTTGCCTCTTCATTGCTATGTCTTCGACTACTTTAAATTCGTCCGGCACTCTCAGATAGAATTCCCGGTGGAGGTAACAGATGAATTCGGAGCTCGTGATCTGCAATTCCGGCTCTTTTTCCAGCCTCTTTTCCATATCCTGCTGGACGGCAATATGGGCGGTGCTTTCCAGTTGGAGGTTGCGTTTGGCCGGTTCGGAATCGTAATTGTTGCGCATGGCCCTTACTATGTCGTGCGGATGGGTGTTGTGTCCCTCAATCAGGTTCGAGTAGTAGCTGTTGATGATCCTGAGGAAATCTCTAAGTGACCGCAGTGTGACAGGGTGTTGTCTGCCGCCTAGAACGGCTGACTTCTGGATCACCTCCAAGGCAAGGTCTTGCAGCTCACCTGTCCGCTCAGGCAGAAGAGGTTCCATTTCATGAATCCGGGAAGGCACTTTCCACTCCAATTTTGCCGATCTTTTTGCCGATCTCATCATCATTAAAATACTTGGTGCAACTACAATAGCACTAATATTGGAGTCTGAAAAGCATTGATATTTGCCGATTTGAATTCCGATTGCACAATTATGCAGGGTGCTCAACGCCTTCCGGCATCCTCATTTCAGACGATTCACGATTTACAATTCACGATTCACGCTTTGTGGGGTCAGCTCAGATCATTTCAGTCATCATTCATCATTTTTCCTGTGGGACTTCGACAAGCTGATCATCGCCCATGGCAATTGCATCGAGAAAGACGCAAAGCCATTCGTAGAGCGGGCCTTCAAATGGCTCGCCCCAGCGTGACGCTGCCAGCGTGACGCTGGACTCTTTTTGCTGGCTGTAAGACGGCGAGCGCGGAGATGCCCACCACGATCTTTACATGTGCCACCGCAAGACTTACCAAATATGGGAGTAAAATACGATCAGTGCGCAAACAGGACATCAACGTGGAGAATAAAGAGGCAAAACACCCTAACCTGCTCTTCCTCGAAAAGCTATTTCTGGTCTATGACACACCGTTCACCAACCGCCAAGCCGTGATTTGACGCTGATATTGTGATCCACTAGCTATCATGGCATTGGATTCGGCATTACATCATACTCCATCGACAAAGGAGTTATCGATGCCCGATAGTGAAAACCAATCTGCTGCCCAACAAATCAAAGGTGCCCCTGCTCTGCCGGGGGAAGCCTGCGCTACGGCGCCAAATGAAAAATGGAGTGAAACGGAAAAGTGGGTATGGGAGCAGGTTTCCAAAGGGGAGATCGCGAATTTTAATGATCGTTATGGACACCTTGACCCGGCGAGCTATCCCCTCTGGACGGAAAACCGCAAGATATCCTCTGCGTTTCTGGAAACCATTCTTCTGCATGAACCCTACCGAAGCGTTTTGCCCCGCCAGGGAGTGCGGATAAAAGGCGCCTGGCTGCGGCAGACGTTGGACCTGAAATATGCCGTCCTGGATCATGTCTGGTGGTTGGACGAATCTCGAGTCGAAGCTGCCGTCAAGCTGGGCTCCTTAAAAAGCTCCTGCAACATCTCATTCGAGGACTCGGTATTTACCGGCACTGTTGACCTCACTTTATCCCAGATAGGAGGGCAACTCAACATGAACGGCGTCAAGTGCGCCGGCAATCTTTGTATGAACCAGATTGAGGTTCACGGTAATCTATTCATGAGGGAATCAGAATTTAAGTCGGGAATTGACTTGAGAGCTGCGAAGGTCAAGGGCGGTCTCGAAATGGACGGCGCTACGTTGGCTGGCGAACTGAACATGGACTCGCTTAAGATCGATGGCAATCTGTGGATACGCGAGGGAGCCGAGTTATCCAGTGTATCCATAAAGAGTGTCCAGGTTGGAGGGCAACTCGATCTGTCCAACGCCAAGATCGAACAATTGGATCTGTTCTCACTCGACGTAAACGGTCGTCTGCAAATGGACAATGCAAAGTTTTCGAAATTTCAATTGAAAGGAGTCACTGTAAGACACCTCTATATGTCCGGCGCCGAGTGTGAGGGCGAACTGAAATTGGACTCACTCGCGATAAGGGGTAGTCTGCGCATGAAAAAGGCAAGGTTTTCTAAATTTGAATTGAAAAGCGCAACGATAGGAGGAGTATTCGATATGTCCGGCGCCATGTGCAACGGCGCAGGGGGCACAGTGTATATGTATGGGCTTGACTTAACCGGTGATATGTTAATGACGGATGCGCAATTCTCACATGTTGATTTGAGATATGCCAAGATTGGAGGTCGTGTCGATATCGCGGGCGGCAGATTTGCTTCAATGGATTTAACGGGCAGCAGCATAAGGACTGTGTTACAGATGGGGTCCAATGATGCAAGTAAGGTAACATGGTTGTCAGGCGAGTGTTCTCGGCTTCTGTTACGAAATACTGTCGTTGACGCAGTGCAAGCCCCTCAACTGGACGCGTTCCCGGCCGTGCTTGATCTGAATGGCTTTAAATACGCTCACTTGGGCGAATGGAGGGGAGAGGAAAGGAAGAAGTTGACAGAGGAATACAGTGATATGAGTTCACGTGAGTCCAAGTGGTTTATTGGTTGGCTGGAAAGGAACAGGAGTTATTCCCCCCAACCTTATTTACAGTTAGCCGAAGTTCTGCGCAACATGGGCCACCCGGTAAAAGCCAATGATGTCCTTTTTGCTGGGAAGAAGAGCGAGCGAAAAGAGATATGGAACCGCATAAAAGTAGGAAAATATGGGGTGAAATTAAAGGAGGCATTTAAATGGGCATGGCTTTTTCTACTTCAGATCACTATCGGCTATGGCTATCGTTACCTTTATGCCTTGGGTTGGGTTGCCGTCTTCACCATTATCGGAGCAATATTTTTTGCACTGGCGTGCCACGGCAGTCCCATCGATTGTGAAGGCATGCCAATCAAACCCTGGAGGCTCGAATCACTGGCGTTCAGCTTCGACCTATTGCTCCCCATCGTGAAGTTAAATGAATGCCATTACAAGATTTTCTCGAAGTTAGGCAATTGGCGCTATTATTTTTACTTCCACGAACTGCTCGGATATAGCTTGGGTTCGTTTGTTGTTGCGGGCTTGTCGGGCATCACCAAGAAATGATTTGATGGAGTGGTCAAGATCACTAATAATGCGCGAACGGATCCAGACAACGACAAAGAAAACGGTCGAACCCCGGGAGCTATCTACAGGGTTCAACCGCTTGGTTTAAGGCAGACTGGTTTCGAGTTCACTAAAAACTAAAAACTCAAAACTTTTTTGCTTATAGTTACTGGACCTCTTCCTTGAGTTCGAGCCCGAATCTTCCTCGCTATTTCCGCGCCACTAATCAGTTTTGCTGGCATTTTCCCTTTCCTCTCCTTGAAATAACGGGGCCTTTTATCTGAAAAATCTGATAAAGGAAGGGGGGAGGGCATCTAGATAGAGGAAAGATGGTAAAGTTGGAGCGACCTACATGGAATAGATCTTCCCAATGGAATGTTCCCTGTTGCATTTTCAAAGGGCGCTGATTTTGAAATGCAACAGGGATTGATGCTGAAAGTCTACATTGCATCTCGTCCGCAACCTGACCGTTCTGCCCGACATTGTCTAGAGTGTAGGTGTGTTACCCTCTCTCAAAGATCAAATAATTCAGGATTTTGGTGAACAATCGGGATACACTCCAGTGCCCTACAGAGAAGCCATATTTAAATCGACCCTGGATGCTATAAACAAGGCACTCCCTGTGTAGTCGTAAGAGTCCGGCCAACACCATCTTCCAGGAATGTTTGGGCCGTGTCATGATCTTTTCGGCAAGTACGTCAGGGGATGGCAAGGAGCTTCGGGGGCAGCATTTTGTGGCAGAAGCGCTGCATGATCGGCTTCGGTATGGGCGCAGGGCTGCTTTTCAAATAGGAACCGCATATCTTGCTAGAAGGCTGAACCTGCAGCCTGCCACGATTTCATGAATGTATGATCTGAACGTGGTAAATTTTCGGGACATCGAGATTTCAAGGATCAGGAGAGAAATGTTAACTAAGATGCTGAAATTTATTTGCCCGTTGGCCCTCTTGCTATGTCCTAATGCTGGTTTATTTTATTAGCGTGCAAAATGGGCGGTTAGCGATTTCCTACAAAGAGCACGAAATTCAACGGGCAAGAATTCTGGAACACCTCACATAATTGACAGTAGGAATTGAGTAAGGTGCTCCGGGAATTATCGATGGTTTACTTAAATGAAATTGTCTCCGGCTAAAAGACTGCCTTTACGCGATGCATCTGCCGCATTGCGGTTTCCGGATCGGGGGTAGAATTCAGCTATGCCTTCTTCTCAACGCCCTTTCATGGGCGCGTCTCCTTACCAGGGCGGCACGACTTTTCGTGTCTGGGCGCCCTTTGCAGCTCAGGTATCCGTGGCAGGAGATTTCAACAACTGGTCAACAACCTCTGACGTGCTGTTTTCCGAAAACAATGGCTACTGGTCTGTTGATGTCCAGGGAGCCGGTGTCGGCCAACAGTACAAGTACGCGATTGTCAATCCAGGCCAACCGCCGCTGTGGAGAAACGATCCCTATGCGCGGGCAATGAGTCACAATAGCGGCAACCTTAACAGCCTCATTGCCTCCTCCAGTGAAATGTTCTCAACTCCCGGTTACGTGACGCCTTCATGGAACGAGCTTGTTATCTACGAGTTGCACATCGGGAGCTTCGTCTTTGATCCGGCAAGCCCCCGCAAGCAGGGGTCCTTTGCCGCCGCCATAGGTAAGCTCGATTATCTGCGCGACCTCGGGATTAATGCCGTCGAGGTCATGGCCGTCGCTGAATTCGATGGCGATGTTTCGTGGGGCTACAACCCCGCCTACATTTTCGCGATTGAAGATGAGTACGGAGGGCCTGACGGATTTTGCAACTTCGTCAATGAAGCGCATAGCCGCGGGATCGCGATCATTTTCGATGTCGTCTATAACCACCTTGGATATCCATCCGACGACATGTGGCGATTTGATGGCTGGTCAGAAAACGAAAAAGGTGGCATTTACTTCTACAACGACTGGCGAAGCACAACGGCCTGGGGCGATACGCGCTTCGACTATGGACGTGGCGAAGTCCGGCAATATCTGTGCGACAATGCCCTCTGTTGGCTCGAACAACGCTTCGTCGATGGGCTCCGCTGGGACTCCGTCGGCTCTATCCGAAATGTCAAAGACCAGAACAACGATCCGGCCAATGACATTCCCGATGGTTGGAGTTTGATGCAGTGGATCAATTCCCTGATCAAACAACACCAGCCTTGGAAGATCTCGATCGCAGAAGACCTGAAGGACAATGAGTGGATTACCTTGGGCACCGGCGCCGGCGGCGCCGGCTTTGATGCTCAATGGGGCGCCGATTTCGTGTGGACGGTGCGAAGCTCCGTTATCGGCGCCGATGACGCATCGCGTAATATGTTTGCCGTAAAGGACATAATCACCCAGCGCTATAACGCTGATGCATTTGAACGGGTGATCTTCACAGAGTCTCATGATGCGGATGCCAACGGCCAGTCCCGTCTTCCCGAAATGATCTGGCCGGGCAACGCCGGCAGCTATTTTTCCAAGAAACGCTCCACCCTGGCGGCCGCGATAGTTTTCACCTCTCCTGGAATCCCGATGATCTTCATGGGGCAAGAGTTTCTCGAGTCCGGGTATTTTCACAATGATCCACAAGAACTCGACTGGTCGAAAACGCTCGATTATTCTGGGATTCTCCAACTTTACCGGGATCTTATTCACCTGCGTCGTAACTGGTTCAACAACACCAGGGGACTCCTGGGCCAAAACGTCAATGTCCACCATACGAACGATGGGGCGAAGCTTATTGCCTTTCACCGTTGGGACCAGGGGGGCCATGGTGATGATGTGATCGTTGTTCTCAACTTTGCCGATCGGGGCTATTCAAGTTACACCATCGGTTTCCCACGACCGGGACGATGGCGCGTGCGCTTCAACAGTGATTGGAATGGTTATAGCTCCGATTTTATGAACTGGTTTAGCTACGATACGGATGCCAATGGTCAGCCCTCAGATGGAATGGATTGCAGCGGAAATATCGGGATAGGGCCTTACAGTGTAATCATTATGTCGCAGGACTGAATGCTTAAGGACTCCGCTTATGCATTTGAGAGAGCTTTGAAGCATTATATGATGTGCAGCGGGGTCGGACCACGCTAGCCTGACTCTTCAAAGAACGAGCCGTCTTTTTCGCCCGTTTTGAAGGCTTAAACTGATGTTTTTGCCCATGAAATGACCTATCTAACTGGAAATCCAGTGTTCATTATTAGCGCCTGCAAATCCTGTCTGAAAGCATTACCTCTGCGCTCTCCGCGACCTGCGGTGAACGCTCACGCGGCCCTGGACATCAGGCCTTCTTCCTGTGAGCATCCCCGGAATGGTATCAGTATTGACAAGATTTTCGGGATGGCCGGTTACATGGGATCTGTAGCTGCTGTATGGATAATCTTCCGGTAATATCCTTTGGACAGGGCTTTTTGAGCACGTTCGGGCGTTCCATCAAAAGCCGGCAACCTCTTCAGCAGAATCAGGCATCACCAGACAGACAACATAAACAGGAATGGGGGCCGGGGAATTGTGGGATTACAACTGTGAAAGGATTCTCTCATATTCAGAATGAGAGCCGATCCAGAACCAGATAAAGATTCCACCTTCTTTGACGCACAGGGCACGCCAACCGAGACTTACGCGTACAGAATAAATACCGAGTCGCTCGTGGACTTTCTTGAACTGGAGGGAAGGATGTTGGGGGTCTTGCGTCCAAAGTCTATAAACTTCCCTTGCCTTGTCCTTCACATCGGATGGAAGACGTTCGAAGGCTTTCCAAAATCTGCCGGAAGCCTTGCTGATCACAATATCTCTTTCAGCGGACGGGTTTTCCCCCTCTTGTTCTCTGCAATCGCCTCAGCAGCCATATCAGCCAGTTTATCCTGTGAACCGGCAAATGCCTCGTCCCAGCGCTTTTCATCCTCGATTTCAGCGAGAATGAGCTTTGCGATAGCGTCCTGGCGGTCAGTGGGAAGCGAGGATGCTGCATCAAAAGCTTTTTTCAAAAGTGAGGTCATTTAGTTTCTCCTTTCGCTGAGTTCCCTCTAAACCTATAGCATATACAAGAAATTTTCAATTAACTCATTATGCTCCGGCGCCAGTTCCGAGTGTGGAAATTCCAGCTGATAACTCCCGGGTGGTCTCAACCATGGAGTATCCCTCGGCAGAATAGGTGCCAACCAACGGCTCACATTTCCTGCCGCTGTACATAAGAAATTCTTCAAAATCACCATCAGCTCGGGCTCAGCGAAAGTCAACGTTCCTTGCCAAAGGTTGAACCTGCAACCGACCGCGATTTCGTGAATGTATGATCTGGACATGGAAAATTTTCGGGACGTCGAGATTCGAGGTCCAGGAGAGAAATAGCAACTTTTTCATGTACTGTGCAAAAGATCGCCCGAGAAGCCTCCACTGCCAACTTTTGAGTGCGTAAAAACTTATGATTTTCAGATCGGACATGTCGCCCTAAATTCTAATCTCTGTCTCGACGCCTTCAAGAATAAAGTTATCGAGTTTATCCAAAGTATCGGAGTCGATATCGAGGGCCTTGACTTCGGGTAGATCAGACAATAAAGGTTGCTCCCCATTGCTTGCGCTTATGCCTTCCCTTTTGCAAGCATGATTGACCACTCGAACAATCAAAAGAAGGTGATTCTCCGTATCAAATTCTTGCTTATGGTGCTCGAGCGCTATGTTGCAATATGCTGAAGGTATGCTCCACTCGTCCATTAGCATGTATCCCTCTTCGGAGTGCAGAGTGGCAAGGATTTTGCCTATGATCTCATCCGATAGGGTTACTTTAGAATTCTTCGATGTGATCGCTTCGAGCGCTTTGATCAGCACAAGTTTTCCGATATCATGAAGCAGGCCTGATAAGAACGCCTTATCTCTTATTTCTGCGTACCCGAGTTCCCTGGCGAGCCACCTTGAGCCGGCAGCCGTTATTAGCGCATGTATCCAGGCCATGTACGTATAATTCCGGAGCTTGAGGTTGGATGACTTGTACAAGCCCTGTTGGTAGGTGCAAATAACCAGATTGAGAACGTGATCCAGGCCGAGACGCATTACTGCATCCCTTATTGTGCTGACTTTATGCGACCCGGAGAACAGAGCTGAATTGGCCATTTTCAACACCTGGAGCGTCAGGGCCTGGTCCATGCCGATCAATTTGGCGACATGGTCGATTGAAGTGCCATCCGTTGCGAGCTGTTGAAGTTCAAACGCAGCCTCCGGAAACACCGGCAAATTTGCTTTCTCCAAAGCTGCATAATGCCGGATTAATTCAAGGGCTGATCGTTTTCGCGGTTCCGGATTCATGACTTGGGCACCGAGACAGCAGTATGTATTTTGGTGGGGTGAAAGCGCACCCTGGCTACCCCTTTCCTGGAGCTGGGCTCCATAGAAGTCTGACCGCAGAAGCGCCAACGCTGAGAGGCTTCAATGCGCCTTTAGTTTCGCCCGCCAATAGAAATAGGCGCCTCATTACGCAGATAGCGGGCCGGTCTGTGATTTACAATCGGCAGAAGTGGGGACCTTCTTTAAGTAATTTAACAACTCTCTGTGACGAGAATACTTTCCTCTGGGAACTTAAACTATAATCCGCGGGCTGTCCCGAGCCTATCTGCCTGGCATGGTACAACGTCATTGGGGCCGCGTACTGTTCCTGTCCTCGGACGCACACCTGACATGACATTCACCTCGAAGAAGCGTGTCCATTCGGCATCTTCTTTCCTCGCAGTTGATGCGTTAATCCACGGTCCCAGTGTAAGAGGGGGAGAATAAAGTCGATGGGCACGGCAAGAATCAAAGGCCCATAGCGCAGGGAGATAAATATCTCTTGCCTGAGCGTAACTGGCCTCTACAGTAGCCATCCCTGCACACTCAAGTGAAGTCCATGTAACTTGCCAGAAGAATAACTTTGCGCTTTTTCACTATATGATATGTCTATAGAATCCCAAACGGGCAAACGGGGGAGCTATTTAAGCACAGGCGATTGCTTTAGTCATTAAAAGAGCAAAACGATATCCGTCCTCCGATCTCCGTCACGCCGCGTACCATAGGATCGCGAAAAAGTGGCAAGTGGTGCCGAGGATAACAAACAGATGCAACACGAAGTGGCTGTAGCGCAAGCGCTTAGCCGCATAGAACCACACACCGCCGGTGTATGCGATGCATCCCGCGTGCGGGGGGGCGGGCCGCGCTAAATAGTCGGTTTTTACGGGCAAATGTTAAAAAACATGCCTCATAAGTGCTTAGAAGCACGTTTTAGCCCGTAAAAGGGGGAATCCGCTTCCGGATATCATCAGCCTTGAACTTCCCCTCTTTTGCTTTTCGCTCCATTCACCAACTAACCGATTCACCCATTCACCGCACTTTTGCTCTTTTTCACCGAGCTTTTGCTTTTTGATATTTTGATTTCAACTTTTAACCGCAACTCTCGTTTTTTTGCCTTTTTAATTTTTACTTTTGTCTTGGTTGCCCGCAGGCCCCGAACGAAGTGAGGCAAGCATTTAGGGCCTGATTTCGTCAAAACCAATGCTCGCAACCAATCCACGAAGTATTATCCCTCGAAAAGCCCGGATTGGGGCATCTGCAAGCATTTAGAGCCGAATTCCCAATAACGTCAGGTACTCTGAAAAAATATAAGAATCATTCAAACGCAAAATTGTCTTTTTTACGGCCTCTGTTCGGTGCCAATAACCCGCCTGTTCCCTTGCCCACTGACCGCTCACCGCCCGCTGATAAATGCTTCACTTCGTTCGTGGCCATGACTCAAGGGTCACGGGTTACGGGCGCCTCAAGACTTCAGGGCTCAGTCCTCGTTTTTGCTCATCATTCATCATTCATCATTCATCACTCATCACTGGCTTCGTTTTGCCTTTTCTGGTTGCCGTTTCTATTGCCGCTTCTGGTTGCCGCTTCTCGTTGCCGTTTGGCAGGACAAAATTATTGATTGTAAAATATTGCCTGTAGAGATTTTGAGGATTTGGCGTTTCTAACCTTTGCTGATCACTGACGACTGACGACTGACGACTGCGAAGCCGTTGCCGTTTGGCAGGGTCAAATCTGTTCATGGTAGAATTCTTATCGTTGGGATTTTTGGAACGTACGGATTTGGGTTTTTTCTGTTCCCGTTTCACCGCTCACTGCTCACTGCGAAGCTGACTTGGTATGGCTGCTCACTGATCACTCTTCACCGCGAAGCCCGATCTTTGAAAAAACTGAATAAAGGGTTAGGGACACCAATTCTTTTCTCCGTGTCTCCGCGCCTCCGCGTGACCGATCTTAGGCTGAAGGATTTTAGGTATTGCCTCACAGCCTTCAGTCTTTCTTTTGCTTCAGCCTGTTCCACACTGTTCCGGGAGCGTATAAAATCGAAAATGATCAATTAAATCAACCTGGTGCAAAACCAGACATCAAAAGATCTCTGTATTTTCAGCGACTACAGCACAAATTAGCTCTTCTTTTTCGCTGATCGCCCTCAATCGCTTCAAACACGCTCCAATCGACTTCAGACTGCCTGAAATGGGCGCTTCAGCCGATATTCACAAAAAAGTGGCTAAGGCAAAAAATAGATCGTATAGTAGGCTCTTATAGAAAGCCATGCTCCCCTGGAAAGGAGAAACAAAATGGAATGGCGTGAAGTAATCGAACATCCGAGTCTGAGGGACCTGCCTTTCAAGATCGAGACGAACGAATGGGGGAAGATTATGATGACTCCCGCCACGTACACACACGGATTATATCAAGGGCGCATAATCGGATGGTTCGAGCGCCATGGAGAAGAAGGCAGAGCATCCGGAGAATGTCCCATTCAAACTTCAAAGGGCGTCAAAGTGGCCGATGTTGCCTGGGCAAGCAGAGCATTCCTCAAAAAACATGGGGTCCACAATCTTTTTCTCAGTGAATCCCCCGAAATTGTCGTCGAAGTGGCATCCCCATCGAATAGTGCTGCTGAGATGCAGGAAAAAAAACTACTCTACTTCGAAGCAGGCGCAAGGGAATTTTGGTTTTGTGACGGAGAAGGGAACATGCATTTTTCCAATCCTCGAGGGGAACTGGAAAGAAGCGAGCTCTTCGGGGAATTTCCCGAACATATCGATATCGATTTTGCGTGAGCCGAGGGAATCAAAAATGGTGGCGGATACGCCCGGATCGCTTGCCCGGCTTCGGCCGCTTTACGGCAGACTGGTTTCGAGTTCACTAAGAACTTAAAACTAAAAACTCAAAACTCTTCATTGGTTGAGCTTCGGTCGATCCAGCCTGCTGCTACTATCAGACATTTTCTTGTTTTTCGTGCAAGATTTTTGGCTGTCCCTTTAGCGCGGGATTGCGAGGAGCGCAACAGACTATCCGTGTCCATCCGTCTTAATCCGCGTTTAAAGAAATCGCTCAGAGCCTTCCGCTGACTCCACCATGGACTTGCGATAAAGTGTGCCGTCTCGCCTTCCTGTACCCCAAATTCACAGTTCCCTGGAATGCAGAAAAGCTCATGACTTTTTTCATCCGTGTTTATCCGTGTCCATCCGTGTCAAAAGGTCTTTGTCTTTGGTTGCGGCTCCGCTGCTCCAAGGAATTTCCCGAACGACAAAAAAACGGCCAAACCCGGATCGCTTGTCCGGTTTCGGCCGCTTTACGGCAGACTGGTTTCGAGTTCACTAAAAACTAAAAACTAAAAACTCTTCATTTCCTCAGGCATTTTGCATTTCGCAGGCCATGATGGTCTGCTTGCAGAGAACCACGGTGGTGACAGAGCCAACGCCGGCGGGAACCGGCGATATCTTCTGAACCACGGGCTCCACTTGGGCAAAATCCACATCGCCGCAGTACTTGCCGGGATTGTCAGGATCGGGATTGATGCCCACGTCGATTACTATTTGCCCGGGCTTTACGAAATTGCCCTTGATCATCTTGGCTTTTCCCACCGCGGCGATAAGTATATCTGCGTTTTGGCAGACTTCCGGCAGATTCTCGGTCCTGGAATGGCAGATCGTCACGGTGCCGTGCTCTCTTAGCAGCAACATGGCAAGGGGTTTTCCAACCACCAGGGAACGGCCCACCACAACACATTTCTTGCCCTTGATGGGGATGCCGAAGTGATGGAGCATTTCCATACAGGCCGCGGGAGTGCAGGGAGGAAAACCGGTAGGATCGTCGGTAAAAACTTTGGCCGCACCGCCAATCGTCAAACAATCCACATCCTTTTCCACCGGGATCAAAGTCCTGATCTTCTTTTCGTTCAGGTTTTTCGGCAGAGGCGAAAACATCAGTATGCCGTGGACGTCTTTCATTTGGCCCACTGCGATCACGGCTTTTTCGAAATCGGCTTGTTCGATGTTCTCGGGATATTCAAAAACCTGCGAATCCATGCCAAGAGCTGCGCAAGTCTTCTTGGCGCCCCCTTCATAAAACAAGTCGTCAGGGCGATTTCCTACCCGAATGATGCCAAGCTTCGGCGAAATCCCCTTCGCCTTCAAGGCTTCGACCTTTTTTATCAATTCTTCCTTCATGGCATCGGCTACGGGTTTTCCCTTTAAAAGTTCAGCCATTGACAAGTCTCCTTATTTCTTCAATTTTGATAATACCAAGGAAAGAGTGTCATCCGCCATTTTGGAGCCGGTTTCGAGCAGGCCTTCCATTTCTTTGCGGGTGGCGGATAGGAAGTTCTGGTCTTTGATGGTGTTGAGATTGATGATCACATTGAGACTTCCCGCAATAAGAGCGCTCTTCAGAAACGTTACCCCACATCCCACATCGGAGATGGCGATCATGGTCCCAATCTCGCCCATTCTGGCATGCACCTTAATTCCCTCGAAAGCCGCGCGCATAATTTCCATGGGCACTCCGCAAGCCACCTTACAACAATTCTCCATGGTCTCTTCTTTATACTTCGCCTCCTCAGGAGTATTCTTCGGAAGCCCGTAGGCTTTGGACAGGGGTTCGAACACTTCCGCGTCCTGATCCACAAGCCTTTTGAGCTTGACGATGATATCGTCGCCCTTGGCTATGAGTTCCTTCACTTCTCCTTCAACATCCGCATATTTCTTTTTACCCACAGTCAGGTTCCCAACCATGTTGGAAAGGGCCATTCCTATAGCTCCGCCCATGGCGGCCGCGCCGCCCCCTCCAGGGACAGGCGCTTTCGACGCCAGTACCTCGACAAATGCCGAGCAAGTTTTATCCAGCATTGACATTTTTATTCTCCTCGTATGCGAAAAGAAGGGCAGGGCACATCTTTCGCCCTGCCCTTCTTACAATGTCGCTCGGATTAACTGAATGGAAATGGACAATAACGCTAATTCGGCGTTATACCCTGCCTCATTTAGAACAACCCCATAACCTTCCCGGTCTTTTCATCGACGTCCACTCTGCGGAACGCAGGGTCGGAAGACGTTCCCGGCATGAGGCTGATGGCGCCTGCACACGGGCAGAGGAACTTTGACCCGGAGTAGATGAGTACGTCACGGATCGGCAGAGTCCAACCCTTGGGCACGCCCTTGACTGCTGGGTCATGGGTCAGGCTAAGGTGAGTCTTGACCATCATTGTGGCGTAGTCGTTGTACTGGGGATCGGCCTCGAGCATCTTGGCCTTTGCCTCAGCCTCAGGCGTCCAGGCAACTCCGTCCGCGCCGTAAACTTCTTTGGCCACCATGGCAACGCGGTCTCTAAGCTTCATTTCCAGCGGATAGAGGAATTTGAATTCGCTTGGCTGTTCGCAGGCTTCTATAACTGCGTCTGCAAATTCCAGAGCGCCTTCGCCGCCCTTTGCCCAATGTTCGGACAGTGCGCAACGGGCGCCGGCCGCTTCGGCATGTTTCCTGACCAGGGCGATTTCAGCCTTGGTGTCCGTATGGAAGGCATTGATACAGACAACCGGGTTGATTCCCGACTTGCGGATGGTGTTGATATGGTGAACCATATTGGGAATGCCCTTCTCGAGCAGACCCAGGTTTTCCTTGGTGTAAGCTTCGGGAAGCGGAAGACCGGCCACAACTTTGGGTCCGCCGCCGTGCATTTTGAGAGCGCGGATAGTCGTGGTCAGAACCGATACGTGAGGCTTGAGGCCGCTATTGCGGCATTTCACGTTCCAGAACTTCTCGAATCCGATGTCTGCTGCAAAACCGCTCTCCGTCACGTGATAGTCGAAGAGCTTGAGGCCGACGCGATCTGCAATTATTGAGGACTGTCCGACTGCTATGTTTGCGAAAGGACCGGCGTGAACCATACACGGCTGGTATTCCGCCGTGCACATAAGCGTCGGGTTGATGGTGTTTCGCATGAAGGCGGTCATGGCGTTTCCGACTTCCAGATCGCCCGTGGTGACGGGTTTTCCGCTCTTGTCGAAGGCCACGGTGATGTTGTTGAGTCTTTTCTTCATGTCCGGCAGGTCTCTTACGATCGAGAGAATGGCCATCAATTCGGAGCTGACGGCAATGCCGAACTTTGACTGCATCATGAAGCCGTCGGTCCTGCCGCCGAGACCGATGTTGATGTTGCGCAGCGACTGGGCGCAGAAATCTATGATCCAGCCCATCTCCACGCGGGTGGGGTCGATGTTCAGACGCCTCATGCGGGTCAGGCGAGCGAGTTGCTCGTCATTGTAGTTTCTTTCATGCTGCATGCGGGCCGTCATGGCCACCATGGCAAGATTGTGGGCGTTCATGATATCGTTGATATCGCCCGTGAGGCCCATCGAGAACTCGGTCATCGGGATGAGAAGCGAGTTGCCGCCGCCGGCCGCCGTGCCTTTTATGTTCATGGTCGGGCCGCCTGAGGGCTGCCTGAGCGCCCCGCCCACGTTCTTTCCTCTTTTTCCAAGACCTTCCATCAGACCGCAGGAAGTCGTGCTCTTGCCTTCTCCCAGAGGGGTCGGCGTGATGGCGGTTACTTCGATGTACTTTCCATCCGGGCGATCTTTGAATCGATCGATGATTTTCATGAAATCGAGCTTGCAGAGCCTGCCCATCGGGAGAATTTCATCTTTTTTCAGTCCCAGCTTTTCCTGAAAATCCCATGGAGTAGGCATATTAGCTTCCGCTGCTTCCGAGATCTGCCAATCCTTCATCTGTGTCGCATCATAAGGCATGTTCGATTTATCCTCCGTTTTGAAGTTTTTTGCTTTTGTCTAAGCCCAAGACTCGGTAAGGATTTCGTTCACCTCCTTGAATTTGATATGGTAGGGTCAAACCTGTGCGCCGCTTGGAATCTGTGAGTTCCAGACAACCTGAAGCGACGGATAGAAATCTCCGGATTTTTAAAAAGTGGTCAGTGCTGCGGAATCAATGCCGGTGCAGCTCTATGAGAAAGAGCCCTAAAGGCTGAAACTTATCATCGCGCAAACTAAATGAGGGGCGAGTGCCTTGTCAAGAAAAAAGCATAAACCAGCGATGGGCAACGATGAAATTGGATGTTCCAACCGGGGACCGGTTCTGCTAAAATATATTGTTCGGCAAAAAGAATTTTCGGGAAATATCACGGAATCAGATACCTACCGGGAGTTGCTTTGTATAATTATAGTTACAAACAAGGCCGGAAGGCACAATCTCCGGGCCCAGCTCTTTTGGACCTGAAAAAATATAACCGGGTAGCGGGAGGAACCGATGTGGGACTACACTGACAAAGTTAAAGATCATTTCCTCAATCCTCGAAATGTGGGAGAGATCGAAAACCCCGACGGGGTTGCGGAAGTGGGATCGATCGCCTGCGGCGATGCGCTCAAGTTTACTTTCAAGCTCGATGAGGGCGGCAAGATTAAGGAAGCGAAATTCAAGACCTTCGGATGCGCCAGCGCAATAGCTTCGGCCTCGGCAATGACCGAGATGGTAAAGGGCATGACGGTCGAAGAGGCTGCGAAAGTAACCAACCAGGATATAGCAAACTACCTTGGGGGGCTTCCTCAGGAAAAGATGCATTGTTCCGTTCTGGGGCGCGAGGCCCTTGAGAAGGCTATTTCATTCTATAAGGGAACCCCTGTCACGGCTGAAGAAGAAAAGATCGTCTGCGAGTGTTTCGGTGTAACTCAAATGGAAATCGAGCGGGCTGTCCATGAGAATCGCCTGGCGACGGTCGAAGAGGTGACCAACTTCACTAAAGCCGGGGGAGGCTGCGGAAATTGCCACCCTATGGTCCAGGAAATAATCGACAGGGTGCTCTCCCAGGTGAGCGAAGCCCCGGCTGAAAGGCCAAAGTTGTCCAATATCAAAAAGATCAAAATGATAGAAGAAACGCTTGAACGCGAAATCAGGCCGGCCCTCAAACACGACGGCGGAGATATCGAGCTCGTGGACGTGGTGGGTAATCGAGTGCTGGTTGCAACGCGCGGTGCGTGTGCATCCTGCCAGGCATCCGACCAGACGTTGAAAAATTTCGTCGAGGCGAAACTGCGCGAACTGGTCTTGCCGGAGCTTGTGGTCGAGGAGGTATCCGCGTGAAACCTATATATCTGGATAACAACGCGACAAGCCAGGTAGCCCCCGAAGTAATGGAAGCAATGCTGCCTTATTTCCATGAACTCTATGGAAATCCTTCGAGCATGCACTCCTTCGGCGGCCAGGTAATGAAGCAGATCAGGAAAGCTCGCGAGCAGCTTGGCGCTCTTTTGGGCGCATCCCCTGAAGAAATTATTTTTACGAGCTGCGGGACAGAGAGCGACAACGCCGCCATCCATTCCGCCCTTGCAAGCTGCCCGGACAAAAGGCATATCGTGACCAGCAGGGTGGAACACCCGGCCGTGCGTGCTCTTTGCGCTCATCTGGCTACGCAGGGGTATCGCCTGACCGAATTGCCGGTAGACGGCGAAGGGCGGTTGGATATGGAGCACTACAAACGGGCGCTGACTCCGGATACTGCAATCGTCTCCCTCATGTGGGCGAACAACGAAACAGGGGTGGTCTTCCCCGTTGAGAAAGCAGCGGAAATCGCACGTGAGCGGCATATCCTTTTTCATACCGATGCTGTTCAGGCGGTCGGAAAAATTCCCATCAATCTGGCCAATACGCACATCGATATGCTCTCGCTTTCAGGGCACAAGCTGCATGCTCCAAAAGGAATAGGGGTCCTCTATCTTCGCAAGGGCACAAAGTTTTCACCTTTTCTTATCGGCGGTCATCAGGAACGCGGAAGGCGCGGCGGGACCGAAGCCACCCCCAGCATCATAGGACTTGGAGTAGCCGCTGAACTTGCCCAAAAGAAGATGGATATTGAAAATACCTTCGTTAAGGAACTGCGTGACAGACTGGAAAAGTCCATCCTCGAAATCATCCCCAATTCCAAGGTTAACGGCGACAGGGCGAGCCGGCTGCCAAACACGACCAACATCAGTTTCGAATTCGTCGAAGGCGAAGGCATCCTTCTCTTGATGGACGAGTATGGGATTTGCGCCTCATCGGGTTCGGCATGCACTTCGGGGTCGCTGCAGCCTTCCCATGTGCTGCGGGCCATGGGCATTCCCTTTACCATGGCTCACGGATCGATCAGGTTCAGCCTCAGCGTGTACAATACCGATGAGGAAATAGATTTCGTAATCGAAAAACTTCCTCCCATTATCGACACGCTAAGGAGCATGTCGCCTTATTGGAAGGTCAGCGAGTCGCGAGTCAGGTGTCAGGAGTAGCAATTACAAATTAGGAATTAGAAATTAGGAATTAGTATCTCATGTCCCCAAGGGACACCCTGAAACCATGAAACGGTCGCGCCAATCTCCCCCTCTCCCTCTGGGAGAGGGTCGGGGTGAGGGCGCCCTTAATGAACTTTTCGAGACCGGAATGGATGTTGCCGTCGTTTTACCCCATAACCCGCAACCCCGAACGAAGTGAGGGGGAGAAAATGGAAGAAAGGCTCATCATCGAACATTGCAAGGACGAGATTGCCCAGGAACGACATTTTCGGGAAGAGATTCCCGGAATTGTCGAGAACCTGGCCGGCTCCTGCTCGGAAGGCGCGTGCTTTGATCATGTGGGTCCCGAACCGATCCCGTCCAGAGAAGCCGTTGTGGATATTGCGATTCGGGCCAGAAGGCTGCTCTACCCTGGGTATTTCATCAAGGGAAGGCTGGAGAAGTTCAACCTCCACTACTATTTCGGACAGGAGGCAACGGCGCTTTTCGAACTCATGTCCGTGCAGATAGCCCTGGCGCTGCGCCACGACTGCATACGTCACGATCTGCAGTGTGTCAATTGTGATGAATTGGGGCAGGAGGCAACGATCAATTTCATGCGGGACCTGCCTGCTATACGTTCCATGCTGGGAAGCGACGTGCGTGCCGCATACCAGGGCGATCCTGCCGCGAGGAGCTTCGATGAGATAATCTTCAGCTATCCGGGCCTTTTTGCCGTAACGGTCTATAGAATGGCTCACCAACTGTTCGAACAGCGAATTCCCTTTATTCCGCGAATCATTACCGAATATGCGCACAGCGTAACGGGAATCGATATACACCCCGGTGCGCATATCGGAGAAAGCTTCTTTATCGATCATGGAACGGGCGTTGTCATAGGGGAGACCACCGAAATTGGCGACCGCGTGCGACTCTACCAGGGAGTGACCCTCGGGGCGCTCTCGCTGCCCCGCGATGCGGGTGAACAGCTCAGGGATAAGAAACGGCATCCAACCATCCAGGACGACGTGATTATCTACTCGGGTGCAACGATCCTGGGCGGAAATACCGTTATCGGGGCAAGATCGATTATCGGCGGTAATGTCTGGCTTACTGAATCCGTCCCGCCCGACACTAAGGTAATCCTTAAAAAACCGGAGCTTATTTATACCGGGCAAGGAGAAGCTTGAAATCTTCCGGATTTTTTGAGGCCGTCTGGTTAATCTTCATATTGCAAGTGATTTTCCGCGATGTTAAACTGCCGTTGCTGATCAGGCTCCCGTTTCACATCAACATTTCTGCTTTCCAATGGTCCTGTGTGTCACCAGCAATTTAAGACTTAAGGCGCACCGCACCTCCCACCATTATCCCGAAAGACGCGATGAAACCCGATAGCCGCTACTCTCTGGCTGAGTATAAAGTCGACTCAATACTGGAAACGCTTCGGGGCCGTTCGCAGGGGATATCGTCACCCGAAAACGATCGGTTGCTAATAGGTGTAATGGATGATCTCGCCGATGCGATGGAAGAGCTTCGGGCCGCTCATGAAGAGGTCGATGCGCAACGGGAAGAGCTTGCTGAAGCCTCTCGAAAGATGCAGCTGGAACATGAGAGGTATGTCGAGCTCTTTGAGCATGCTCCCGACGGATATATCGTAACCGATCTTCATGGGGTTATAGAGCAGGCTAACCTCGCCGTAGAGGAACTCTTCGATTCCGCACGAGACTTCATCGTTGGAAAGCCGTTGGCTCTTTTCGTGGACAAAGAGGATAGAACAGCTTTCTTCCAGCAGTTAAACGAGATGGATGCTCTGGAAGCCGTAAAAGATTGTGAGCTTCGTTTCCAACCCTGGAAAGGAGAGCCTTTCTGGACATCGATAAACATCGTCAAAGTCCAGGTCCCTGAGCGCGAAGACATAAGTTTGCGGTGGCTCATCCGCGACATCTCGAACCGCAAGAGGTCGGAGGAGGTCCTCCGGCGCTATGCGTTATTGGCCAGGCATGGCCGCGACATCATTTTATTCATGCGGCGTGACGATGGCCGCATCCTCGAGGCAAACGCCGCTGCCGTCAAAGCTTATGGATACGACTATGAAAACTTGCTGGCGATGACGATCCACGACCTGCGGGCGCCCGATACCCGGTTGCTGACTATCGAACAAATGGCGGAAGCGGAAAGCAGGGGCCTCCTCTTTGAGACTTTTCACCGGCGCAGGGACGGCAGCATATTCCCTGTGGAGGTCAGTTCGCGGGGCGAGACAATCGAAGGCGCAAGCACCCTGATAAGCCTGGTCCGCGACATCACCCTGCGCAAGCGAAGGGAGAACCTTATCAATGTGCGTCTCAGCCTGCTGGAGTTCGCAACATCTCATTCCATCGGGGAGTTGCTCCAGGAAATACTGGATGAAATTTGTGCGCTGCTCGACAGCCCCATAGGGTTTTTCCATTTTGTGGAAAGCGATCAAAAAACCCTTTCGCTCCAGGCATGGTCCACGCGAACGATTGCGGAATTCTGCACAGCGGAAGGCAAAGGCGCACATTATCCGCTGGAGAAGGCCGGCGTGTGGGTGGACTGTGTTCGTGAAAAGCGCCCGGTTATACACAACGACTACCCTGCATTGCCTCACCGAAAAGGCCTGCCCGAAGGACATCCCCCTGTTATCCGGGAACTCTCCATACCTATCATGAGGTCCGGCCAGGTTGTAGCCGTACTCGGTATCGGAAACAAACCCGAGGATTATACTCAAGAAGACATCGAAGCGGCATCCTACCTGGCTGATATTGCCTGGGAGATTACCCAGCGCAAGCGCGTTGAGGAAGAACTGCGTGAGAATCAGTCCCGGCTCGATCTTGCACTGCGGTCTGCGCATATGGGGGTGTGGCGTTGGGACATAGTCGAAAACAGGCGTTGGTATGACGATCGGGTCTGTCATCTTCTTGATATCAACCCGGCGGAATTCTCCGGAACCGCAGATGAGGTCTTCAAGGCGATTCATCCTGACGACCGCCTTGCAGTAAGTGAGGCCCTCACCCGGGCCGTTGAACACAATGGGCGTTACGAAGCGGAGTATCGTGTGGTTCACCTGGGTGGCGGCATCCATCACATAGCCGCGCGCGGGAGGGTGGTCCGTGATGATAATGGCCGGCCCGTCAGGGTTAACGGCATCGCCTGGGACATTACCTCGCGCAAGATGATGGAGCAGGAACTCAGAAAATCCAGTGATGAACTCGAATTGCGGGTGCAAGAGCGTACGGCCGAGCTGAGGATCAGCAACGAGACGCTTCGGGAACATGCCGCTAAGCTCGAAAGGCTTACTGAAGAGTTGCAGGAATTTGCTTTCGTGGCATCTCATGATTTGCGGGAGCCGCTGAGAAAGATTCAGACTTTCGGCCGCATGCTTAGCGGGAAATTTGAGGAAGAGCTCTCGGATGTCGGCCAGGACTACCTGGCTCGTATGATCGGATCGGCAAGCAGGATGTCGGATTTGCTCGATTCCCTGCTCAACTACTCGCGCATAGCCTCGCTTCAAAGTCAGTTCGGGCCGGTTAGCCTGACAGAGGTTGCTCAGCATGCCGCCGGCGATCTGGAGTTGGCTGTAACGAAGGCTGAGGCCAGTGTCGAGATCGGAGAACTGCCGGCGATTGAAGTGGACCCAAGTCAAATACGTCAACTTTTTCAAAATCTTATCGCCAATTCTATCCGGTACCGCAAGGACACTGAAAAGCCATTGGTCAAAGTGTACGGGCACACAAATGCCGGGATATGCAAAATCTTTGTCGAGGATAACGGGATCGGATTTGAGGAACAATACCTTGACCGCATCTTCAAACCCTTTCAGCAGCTCAACAAGAAAAGCTCCAAATACGGAGGGACCGGTATGGGGCTCGCCATATGCCGCAAGATCGTCGAGCGCCACGGGGGGAGCATTACCGCCAGGAGCACGCCGGGTGAAGGAGCAACATTTATCATCGAGCTTCCCGTAAGGCACACAAATAAGGCGGAGAGCTGATGAAAATGCAGAAAGAATCGTTGGTCCTGCTTATGGCCGATGATGATGAAGATGATTGTCTGCTCTTGGGGTCGGCATTTAACGATGCAGAGATTACCGGTGAAATGCTTTTTGTTGGAGATGGAAGAGAGCTCTTGGAATATCTACAGCACGAAGGTGAGTACTCCGGCCCCGAAAAAGCGCCACGTCCCGATCTCATTCTGCTTGATCTTAACATGCCAAGAAAAGACGGGCGTGAAGCGCTCAAGGAAATTAAAGCAAATCCTCAATTGAAAAACATCCCGGTAGTGATCCTCACCACGACCAAAGAAGAGCGCGATATCGACTATTGCTACCGCACGGGTGCTTGCGCTTTCATTACAAAGCCTGTCGCATACGAAGACTCAATCAAAATGTTGCAATCTATTATAGAGAAATTGAGAACAGATTCTCTCCGCCCGACAGACCTTGGCTCCTTTAATGAAGCCGGCAAGTATAAGCTTTTAATCTTTTAGTGCAGAAACGGCAGTGTAAAGATCTGCAGAAAACCGTTTGCGCACATGATAGCGCCGAGCGACGCCACAAAGATGGAAAAGCCGAAAACCATGCCGCTGAGCGCGATTATCGACACCGAGGCCATGACTATGGCTATCTGCAGGAGAACCTCCCCGTATTCGAAATATGGGTCCCTGGACCTGTTTAAATCCCTTTCCTTTTCCAGCTTCCTGGCTTCCTGCTCGATTTCCTTCTTTTCTTCCCCGTACCGGGAGCCTTGGTCGCCCATCGCTTTGATGGCGGCCTTGATCTTTTCCAGCGATTCAGGTTTGAGAGATTCGGACATAAGAGCCAATTCGTTTTCAAGCATCATCTTCTGGCTCTTGTAGAGGTGCTCGCGGATTGATTTCGCCTGGTAAAAAGCCCACTGGTCGGATGCCTGCTGCTGGGAAAGGAGCATCTCTTTCATCGAGCGGTTTCCCCCTAAAGATGCTATAGCCAGAAGCACGGCAAAAACCGCGGTGGTCAGCGCTGCTGTCCTGGTAAATTTTTTGTCCCTTATCTCTTCGAGTTCCTTTGGATTGGGCAGTTCGAGTTCAGCCATTTTTTCCGCCTCGCCGGGGTTGAATTTTGTTCCTGCGCGTGACCATAAATTAGGTTTAAATTTTATTAATTCAACTCGGGTCTTAAAATTAGGAAAACAGCTCCATCAGCCCGGGAGAAAGGGACCGATAATGCCTCTGGATTACCGGGTGATTACATTCGAATGAAGCGGGAAATACTGGAATATCTGATATGCCCGGCTTGCCTTCCCGAAGAGAACCCGTTGCGCCTGGTGTCTCGCACAGTCTCGGGGGAGGAGATAAGCGAAGGGGTCCTGGAATGCGACTGCTGCGGGCAGGCGTACCCGATAAAAAGAGGTATCGCCCGCCTGGTGGCCCTGAAGGATGCCGGATGTCGAATATCGGGTATCGCAAATCCGGTTTCCGTCTATGAGTCGCCGGAGGTCCTTTCGGCGTACCTGTGGAGCCAGTACGCCGATCTGTTCGCAGACCCCGATGCTACGGGCGCCTACCGTGAGTGGGCCGCTCAGATCCTGCCGGCCGCCGGTGCGGCTCTCGATGCGGGCTGCACCGTGGGCAGGCTCTGCTTCGAAATGTCGTGCAAGTGCGACTTCGTGATTGGGGTCGACCTTTCGGAAAGTTTTATATCCACGGCGAGGTTGATCATGGAGCAGCGTAAACTGAGCTTCCAGCTCAAAGAGGAAGGCCGCATTCAATCGGAGAGGACTTTCGTTTTGCCGGAACACTGGGACTCGGGGAAAGTTGAATTTGTAATCGCCGATGCCGGCGCCCTGCCGTTTCGCTCGGGGACCTTTGGCTGTGTCGCTTCTGTGAATCTGGTAGACAAAATCGCCCGCCCGTCGGATCATATTTATGAGGCAACCCGCACGGCGCGGCCAACCGGGGCCCAGTTGCTTATATCCGACCCGTTTTCCTGGTCCGAGGCGGTGTGTGCTCCAACCGCGTGGCTTGGGGGCGCATCGGAGGGCAGATTTCCAGGTTTTGGGATGGACAACATCGTGGGCCTGCTTTCCCGGCAGCAGACAAATGCATGGAGTATCGCCCGAACGGGAGCGGTTTGGTGGAAAATCCGCAACCACAGGAACCACTTCGAGCTTATACGGAGCCAGTTCGTGAAAGCGGAGCGGTGAAAAAGAAAGCAATTGGGAATGAGGAATTAGGAATTAGGAATGAATGCTGAAACAATTCGTAATGCCTGATCGGAGTCGGTGATGCTGGATTTCGAATTTCTTGCCGGGGTTGCCCGGGAGGCGGGAAAAGCCATCCTGGAAGTCTACGAAACGGATTTCGAGGTAGTCCATAAAAAGGACGAGTCTCCGCTTACACTTGCCGACACGCGTTCTCACAGGATAATTGCCGATTCGCTAAGGGCCCGCTATCCCGATATCCCGGTTGTTTCCGAAGAGGGAAAAGAGGCCCCGTTTGAGATCAGGCGAAACTGGGACCGCTTCTGGCTGGTCGACCCGCTTGACGGGACAAAGGAATTCGTCAAGCGAAACGGCGAGTTCACCGTGAACATAGCCCTGGTGGAAAATTCCATGCCTGTTGCAGGAATAATCCATATACCCGTGGCAGACAAAATGTATCTTGCGGACGTGCGCGAAGGCTGCTGGGAAATATCCGGCAATGGGCGCAAAAGACTCGAAGTCGCACAGATCGCGGCCGGCGTCCCCGTGCGGATTGTGAGAAGCCGCTCTCATCCGACCCCGCAGTTGAATAAGTTCCTTTCCATGATCCATTCCTATCAGGTCATAAATCGTGGGAGTGCTCTCAAATTCTGCGCCGTAGCAGCGGGAGAAGCCGATTTTTACCCGAGGTTCGGCCCCACATGGGAATGGGACACAGCTGCAGGCCAGGCGATCGTGACCGCCGCTGGAGGAGTTATGGTCGACCTTTCCGGAAAGCCTTTCGTTTACAACAAGGAGATTCTGCTCAACGGTCCGTTTATAGTATCTTCGAGCGCTCAATGGCTCACGGAGAGCGGAATGCTGGAAATGGCCTCGAAGTTGGATCTATAAGGTTTGGCGCTTTGAAACAATCACCTCTTCGGGTTTCTCGCTCATCGCATCGGCCAGAACGTCCGAATGGGCTGTAAAGAAATCCTGAACGGTACCTCCTTCTATATACCTACGTCAAAGTCACAAAATCCTCATATAAATCACGTAAGCATTCAAGGAATGCATTTGGGGGTGGGTTTGCGCCCATAAAAACCGGCAGGGCTCCATAATTTGCGATTTGTGACGCGAGGGGGCCGATTATAAAGGTTTCTTCTTTAGCCGTAGCGCCTGGATGCCGATAAGTTAGCCGTGTACAGAAGTGATGAGCCCGGCTCCGCTTCGCCGTACCGCGTAAAGCCACAATCATCGGATATTGATTAGGTTTTTCCAAATGACCGTTTACCGGCCGGCTTGGTTAAACAGAATAATTTAGTGCAAATGTTGGGGTTACCCGAGGAGTGATGATTTTGAGAGTCGCTGGAGTATCGCTGCGTTCTGTTGCAGGTATTTCTATTATGGCATTACTGACCGCTTCCGGATGCAAATCAGACGAAAACAACTCGCCAGGCCCCGACCCGAGCAACAACGACTGCCAGATGAGTTCAGATGCGTTTGTGAACCTGCTGCGGCAACGGATCAAGTATGTATTCGTTATTTTCAATGAGAACCACTCGTTCGACAACGAGTACGGAACGTTTCCGGGTGTCAACGGCCTCTATTCGGACGGCACGAATCCACGTTCCGCCGCCAATACGCAGGGTTTCACGCAGACTTACACGGACGTAAACGGCGGCCAGGTCACGGTGCAGCCGTTCACGATCGGACCCGAGCAGAATTCGAGCGCCATCGACGGCGTCGATCACGCGCACACCGGACTCGCGGCAAAGATCGATGTCGTCAACGGCGTGGCGCGGATGGACGGGTTCTCCAATCACGAATACACACGCTGCGCGTCGCAGGGTGGCGCCGCCAACGAAGCCATGGGCACGCAGTCCGCACGGCTCGTCATGTCACACATCGACTGCGACACCATCCCGTTCTTCTGGCTGTGGGCCAGCCGCTTCACGATATTCGACAACATCTTCGCGACCGAGGACACGCCCTCCGCCCCCAACGCGATAGCGATGATCTCCGGGCAGGCGGGCGAAACGCAGTGGGTCAAGCACGGCCCGAACGGCCATACCGGCACTGTGGGCGGCCCGAACGGCGCGCCGCATGGGCCGCCGCTTTTCATCTCGGGGGTCCTGAACCCCTCGCCCTTCGTGGGCGGACAGACCGGCACGACGATAGGACCTCCACTTGTCACCGATCCAATGCCCTTCTACGGCTCGGAGTTCGACTCAACGCCGGCCAACATCCTGCAGCCCGCCGGCCCGAAAGAGAGTTACGCGAACACCAACATCGCCTCGGTCCTTACCTTCGCCAGCCTGCCGCTAACCTTCTGTGGCGAAAATATTACACAAATCATGGCGGGGAACCTGAATCGGAGTGTAGACCTGCCCGACATCCAGGAAGACATTCCGTACATCCAGAGTCTCAATACCAGGCCCGTCAATTGGCGCTGGTACCAGGAGGGCTATGACCTGGAGTTGAGCGACCAGAACGGGGTAGCCTCGCATGCGTCCTACGTCACCCATCACAATGGGCCACAGTTTTTCGGCTATTCGGCCGATACTCCGGAAATGAGCGCCAACCTGCGCGGGCTAAACGACTTCTTCACCGATATGGAGAACAACAATCTGCCCCAAGGCGGTGTGTTCTACATCCGCGGCGGCTACCAAAACCAAATAGGGCGGACGCCGGTGATCACCAACCCCGACACACCGGCGGATGAAATCGCGGCGATCAATGCTGCGAAATCGGGCGACGACGATCACCCCGACTATTCCGACCGGCAGCTCAGCGAGGCGATGGCAGCCCGGGTGATCAACGCGATCGCATCGAATCCGGACATTTGGGATCAGTGTATGATCATCATCACCTACGACGAGTCGGACGGTTTTTACGACCACGTCCCGCCCCGTATCCTCTCCTACGGCCCCGACGGCCTTCCGCTTTCACGGGGAATTCGCATACCGCTGATCCTCATCTCGCCTTATGCGAAGACCCATGGCGTCTCGCACGTCGAAGGCGATCACAACTCGGTGATCCAGACAATCAACACGATCTTCGGACTGCCTCCACTCTCCAGCCTCCCCGACGAGGCGCAGGCGCTCCTGGACGGCAATTCTCCCGCGTTCAACCAGTTCGGCCCCCCCGGATTCGAGCAGAAGTACCTGGGACCACGCGACACAAACTCGCCGATATCCGAGAGCCTCCTATCCGGCTTCGATTGCCAGCGCCTGCTTGGCGCGTCCCCGCCAATTCCGGCATATGATGCGATGATACCCGACGATGAAGTGAACTCGTTCCCGCATTACGGAGGCCAGGGCTGCGCCGCGATCGGGGTCACGCCCGAGGATGTCCGGCAGGGAATCGTCAACAACATTCCCGTCGGCTTTAACCCGCTGCCCGAGACCTATCCGGCGGCCAACGGTGTAGGCGATCCTAACCAGGGGATCCAGATAATCGACATGGTCGATGGGCTGCCTTCCCTCTGGAGCCCCCCCGACGATTCGCAGGCACCCCAGGACGGCGATTATCCTGTATCCGGTCCGGGGGACAACTGAGAATCAGCCTTGCATCGTTGCACTATTTCATGAATTCGGAACGCACGTGGTGAGAATGTATGCGCATCTTGTCGATTTTGCTGATTGTGTCTGTTGTCTGTTGTTCGATCTCCGAAGCAAGGGCGGGCGGCGTCGTCGACCGCGTGAAGGCACGCGGTTTCGTGCGCTGCGGCAGTGTCAAGCGGCCGGGCCTGGCGAGCGCCGAAGGTAAGGGACGCTGGACCGGCCTTGAAGTCGACGTCTGCCGCGCGGTCGCCGCAGCGGTGCTCGACTCCCCCGAACGTATAGAATATCATCAATACGAAACGCCGCAGGACTTCGATGCCGTGCGCAACCAGCAGGACGATATCTATTTCCTCACAGGCTCCGAGATCCACAAGCAGAATCTGGCCGGCAAAGTGCTGCCCGGTCCCGCTGTCTTCATTGAATCCGATAAGGTTATGGTGGCGGCCGGCTCAGCCGCACAGCACGTCGCCGATCTTACTGGGGACAGTATCTGCTTCTTGAAAGGTAGTTCGGGCCAGCGGAGCCTGGAGGCGTATTTCGATTCAATCCACAAGGACTTTTTGCGCCGGGGGTTCTCCGAGGATGGGGAGATGGTTGATGCCTATATCGTCCAGAATTGCCACGCCATCGCAGGCGAGATCACGACCCTGGCGGCGACTCGTCTCAACCGGGGAGTGAACCGGCTGTCGAGCCGCATCCTCCCTGAATCCCTGGCGGACTTCCCTGTGATGGCCATGACCGGAACCGGCGATGCACAGTGGTCGTCTATTGTCGCGTGGACGGTTCACACTCTGGTCAGCGCGGAGAGGATGCAAACCCGGTGGTATGCGGGGGGCGCCGGGGCCATGCCGATCACCGCACCGGAATTGGGGCTCGACAAGCAATGGCAGCGCCGCATTTTAACGGCCGTGGGCAACTACGGTGACATCTTCGAGCGCAATCTCGGCACGGGCTCGGCGCTCAAGATCGAGCGAGGCCTCAATGCAAACCATTTCGTCGGGGGGCTGCTTCTGAGCCCGTTCCTCGAGTGACCGAGCAGGACTGAGGACTGAGGACTGAGTGGAAAAATACCCTGCTGCTCGGGAGGGCATAAAGCCCTCCCTACAAAAGAACTGCGTGACTGTGCCGTAGGGGCGGGGTGGACCCTCACTTCGCTTCGGGCCCCGCGCTTATCATGAAATCGTCACCTGACATGGATAGTCCGGCGCCCGATCTTTTCGTGAGGGCGCATCCCCGCCCGCTCTTCAACGCAAATTGGTATAAGGCCCACATCAACTACACTGGCTGCAACTCGCACTCATTGCCAGTGAAAACCACCGAAAAGAGCTGGTCCAAACTGAACAAAATCATCGGTGACTCCCGCCAAGAGAGGAGCAGCACGCGGTCTGCCTTCAGGCAGATTCGCCCGACTCCTGACGAAATAACGGCGTCTCCGGTCGAGATCGTTGACGCTCGCTCCTGCGAATTATTATTTTGAAATGGCGGGGCCACTAACTTCTTTTTTTCACGATCTTTCTACCAATTGCTGTTGACCAGAAAAGGAACTGTTTGGTATAGGTGGCATGTGAAAATATTTTCACAATTGCCCCGTCCTCTCCCGGTGAGTCTTTAGTTTCCGGTTTTTAGTTATTGAGCGCGCGCGAGAAGCCAACTCAACTAAAAACTCAAAACTAAAAACTCAAAACTAAAAGGGGTCGTCTATGTTCGATGAGAAGGTACTTCAAAAAATTCAAGCTGGTAAAGACAATTGGGATCAGGGACCTCTTGCGAAGTCACTTTCAAAGTCGCCCGAAGCCAAGCCGGTCTTTACCACGATTTCCGGGACCCCGGTCCAAAGGCTCTATACTCCTCTGGATATAAAAGAGCTCGATTACGATATTGATTTGGGCTACCCGGGAACGTTTCCTTTCACCAGGGGCGTGCAGCCGACCATGTATCGCGGCCGCTTCTGGACCATGCGCCAGTACGCGGGGTTCGGGGACGCCAGGAGCACAAATGAGCGGTACCGGTATCTGCTGAAGCAGGGGCAAACCGGCCTAAGCGTGGCCTTCCAACTCCCCACCCAGGCTGGCTATGACTCCGACCACCCGCTTTCCATGGGCGAAGTCGGAAAGGTCGGTGTGGCGATCGACCATATCGACGATATGAAAACTCTTTTTGATCAAATTCCTTTGGATAAAGTCACCACCTCCATGACCATGAACGCCCCGGCCGGGGTGCTGCTCGCGATGTATCTGGCAATCGCCCAGGAGCAGGGCGTATCCTGGGATAAGGTCGGTGGGACGGTTCAAAACGATGTATTGAAGGAAATAATCTGCCGCGGTCAGTATATTTATCCGCCCAAACAGACGATGAGACTGACAGTGGATTTGATCGAATTCTGCCAGAAAAATGTTCCGAAGTGGAATTCGATCAGCATCAGCGGCTATCACATCCGCGAATCCGGATCGACGGCCGGTCAGGAAATGGCTTTCACAATCGCGGACGGTATCGCTTATACCCAGGCCTGTATCGAACGGGGGATGGCGGTAGACAGTTTTGCCCCTCGGCTGAGTTTCTTCTTCAACGCCTTCACTAACGTGCTCGAAGAAGTCGCCAAGTTCCGGGCAGGCCGCAGGTATTGGGCAAAGGTCATGAAAGAGCGGTTCAAAGCCAAAGACCCACGCTCCATGATGCTGCGGTATCATGTTCAGACGGGTGGAGTCACTCTTACGGCCCAGCAGCCGCTCAACAACATCGTTCGAGTGGCCCTCCAGAGCTACGCCACGGCCCTTGGCGGGGCACAGTCGCTTCATACCAACTCCTATGACGAGGCCCTGTGTCTGCCGACCCAGCAGGCGGTAACTGTCGCGCTTCGGACCCAGCAGATCGTTGCGGAGGAAAGTGGTGCGACCGACACAATAGATCCGCTTGCCGGCTGCTATTACGTCGAGAACATGACCGACAGGATCGAAGCGGAAATCGATGACTATATCAAAAAAATCGATGCCATGGGCGGAACGCTGGCTGCTATCGAGCAGGGTTACATCCAAAAAGAGATCCAGAACAGCTCGTACCGGTTCCAAAAAGAGATTGAATCCGGTGAGCGGATCTATGTAGGCATAAACAGGTACACCATGGAAGAGCCCCCTCCGACCGGTCTTCTCAAGGTGGACATGTCCGTTGGGGAAATTAAGGCGGCCGAACTCAGGAATTACCGCGCGCAAAGAGACCAGGCAAAGTGGAAAGCCGCACTGGACAAACTGCGCCAAGTTTCAGCGACCAATGAAAATGTCATGCCTTATGTTGTCGAAGCCGTCAAAGCCAAGGCCACCGTGGGCGAAATCTGCGATGTCTGGCGGGGCGTCTTCGGTGAGTACAGGCCCAAAGAATTCATATAGGAACGGTGAAAAGGAACCTGAATTGTTTCTCCTTTCACATTGACTCTTCACTGGTTGTAGCGGAGGAAATTCCATGGCCAGAAAAATTAAGATGATTATGGCAAAGCCGGGATTGGACGGACACGACAGAGGCGCCAAACTCCTGGCAAGGATATTTGCCGAGGCCGGAATGGAGGTAGTTTACACCGGGCTTCGCCAGACCCCTGAGATGATCGTATCGGCAGCCGAACAGGAAGACGCGGACGTAGTTGGCCTGAGTAGTCTGTCGGGAGTTCATAATTATTTTTTCCCCAGGGTCGTTGAACTTATGAAAGAGAAAGGGCTCGATGACGTGCTGCTGGTGGGGGGCGGGGGCGGGATCATTCCGGAAGAAGACTACGATTCGCTGAAAAAATCCGGGATGGCCGCCATTTTTGGTCCGGGCACGCCCACCACGGAAATCGTCAGTTTCATCGAAAACAACGTCCGCAAACGATAGGGCGGTGGGACAGCCAGCCAGATTCGCCACTCAAACCTTTGGCGGCGGCAAGAAAACAATGGTTGTATAAGGGGGAATGGCAAACCGGTGTCCATTGATTATGCGGCCCAAATTTTGGCTGGTTCTCATCGAGCGGCCGCACGCCTGATCTCCTGGCTCGAAGACGAGGATGAAAGGGCGTATGGGCTGATGGCCGGGCTCTACCCGCATACGGGAAGCGCCTACGTAGTGGGAATTACCGGGTCGCCGGGGGCCGGCAAGTCTACGCTTACAGACAAACTGGCGCGCGTGATTCGCAAAAACGGCCTCAAGGTCGGAATCATTGCAGTCGATCCGTCGAGCCCCTTCACCGGAGGCGCCTTGCTGGGTGACAGGGTCCGGATGAACGAACTCACCCAGGACCCCGATATCTTTATCCGAAGCATGGCCACCCGGGGCTTTCTCGGCGGCATGGCCAAATCCACCGCCGAAGTGGTAAAGGTGCTCGATGCCCTCGGCAAAGACGTCATCATAATCGAGACCGTCGGTGTCGGACAGGATGAGGTCGATATAATAGGTATTGCCGATACTACCTGCGTTGTCCTTGTTCCCGGCCTTGGCGACGCGATTCAGAGCATGAAGGCCGGCATAATGGAAATAGCCGATGTGTTCGCGGTTAACAAGGCTGACAAGCAGGGGGCCGATCAGCTCTGCGGTGAAATTTGCGCCCGGCTTGAAATAGATTCGCATATCAAGGAGCGCGACTGGACTGCCCCGGTCAATAGAACCATTGCGGTCGAAGATATCGGCATCGAAGAACTGTGGCTCTCCATCGAGTCGCATCGCAAATATCTGTTCGATTCCGGCAGGTTTTATACAAACCGGCGGGAAAGGACCTCTCGGGAGACGCTGCGAATGATTCACGCAGAGCTTTTTCGGGTCATTCGAGAGCAGTTGGAGAAAAACGGCAGGCTTGACGCCGCCGTCGAAGAACTAATGAATAAAAAGCGCGATCCCTACACTCTGATGCGCGAAATTGTCAACGAGTGGCTTTCCATTTCCAGGCACAAGGAGACGTCATGAAGGTGCTAAAGGTTGATCATATAGGTATTGCCGTGAATAGTATCGAGGAAGTAAAAAAGCTCTACACCGATATCCTGGGACTCCTGCAAACAGGAAGCGAAACTGTGGCCGAGCAAAAGGTTACGACCGCGTTCTTCCCTGTGGGAGACACTGAAGTCGAACTCCTGGAATCCACCTCACCCGACGGCCCGATTGGAAAATTCATCGAAGCCAAAGGACAGGGAGTTCAGCATATCGCCTTCCGTGTCGAAAACATTGAACAAGCCCTTGAAGAACTCAAGGCAAAAGGCGTCAGACTGATCGATGAAAAGCCGAGAAAAGGCGCGGGCGGAGCAAAGATTGCCTTCCTGCACCCCAAGTCGACCTTCGGGGTCCTGGTTGAGCTGTCGGAAAGATAAGCCTCTTTTCACTCACCCTTGAATACCGGCGGCCGCTTTTCCAGAAATGAGTTGATGCCTTCCGCATAGTCGTGGCTGTCATAGACTTGTCTCCTCAGGCCCTGAATTCGTTCGAAAACATCGGGAGCTAAGGGGGATGCACCGGCAAGAAGGTTGAATTGCTCCTTAATGATTGAAACGGCTAGCGCAGAGCGGGATGCCATCATTTTTGCCAGGTTCGTGGTAAACTCCAGGAGATTTTCGGACGGCACGAGATGGTTGAGTATGCCGACCCGCTCCGCTCTTTCCGCTTTGACCGGTTCAGCCGAAAAGAACATCTCCTTTGCGATATTTAAGCTCAGCCTGTTGATGAAATGCAGAATGCCGCTGGCATTATAAGGCAGTGCGAGCTTCGTGGGGGTGATTGCAAAAGACGACGTTTCGTCTCCAATGACTATATCGCAAGTCATGACGAGATCGCAGGCGCCTCCCCAAACGCTTCCATGCACCATTGCAATGACCGGCCCGGGGTAATCCTGGACTGCACGCATCAGCTCCTGGGGCGAGTCGTGGTAATCGAAGGGTTCGCGGCTAGATCGGGGCAAATCATTTACATCGATTCCGGCAGACCAGACAGAACATTCGTCACGCGCCCTCAAAATCACTACCGCGATTTTTCTTTCTTTAAAATCCCGGAGCGCCTCAAGCATGCCGTGAACCAGTTCCCTGCTCAACGCATTTCGATTGCGGGGATTGTTCAGGCAGATGAATCCGAGGTTGCCGGTGACTTCCACTTCCACAAATGACATGATCAAACCTCCCGGATCAAGAAGGCTCAGGGATTACGAGAGCCTCGTCTTTGAATTTTTGATGTCCGATATTAATTTTGATAGTATAGCGTAACAGAACTGCACGCAGTGAGAACAAATTTACCGTGGGAGTGAAACGCTTTGACATGACGCGGATTTTTGGCTATTAAAATAATTTGTCCCATCGGGTTTATCCTGATGGATGTTTTTGCCTAACTAAACAAATAAATCGGAATTTCAAATCGTGGACGTTGCTGCCCTTCCCAACTTCATGCCAACCGGTCCGGAAAACCTCAAGGAAAAGATTTACGCCCAGGTAGGTCCCGATCTTATCAGGATCGAAGGTGAAATAAACCGCCTGCTTGACTCCGACATTCCGTTAATTTCGGTTGTAGGACGCTATATAATGGGCAGCGGAGGCAAACGGCTGCGGCCGCTCCTCATGACCCTTTCCGCCAGGCTTTGCGGTTATAGCGGCAAAGATGACACCTCCCTTGCCGTCGTATTCGAATTCGTGCATGCGGCTACTCTGCTTCATGATGACGTCGTTGACCATGCCGAATTTCGACGGAGCCGTCCTTCGGCAAATACGATCTGGGGCAACCCTGCCGTTGTGCTCGTTGGAGATTTTCTCTATTCGAAGTCCATTCAAATAGCGGTCGGATACCGTGATATCCGAATCTTGAAGGTTCTGCTCGACGCCACGACCACGATGTCCGAAGGCGAAGTTGTGCAGCTTGTAAATTCCGATAACCTGGAAATAAGCGAGGAAGAATATCTCGAAGTAATTACCAGAAAAACCGCCGTGCTTATCAGTGCCGCCTGCCAGGCAGGCGCAATCTTCGGAGGCGGCGGCGCGGCCGGGGAAAAGGCGCTTAAGGCATACGGACGTAATCTGGGCATAGCCTTCCAGTTGATTGACGACACTCTGGACTTTACCGGCGAGACTGAAGAACTCGGGAAAACTGTCGGAAACGACCTTAAGGAAGGCAAGGCAACCCTGCCGCTCATCTATGCTATGCAAAACGCAAAAGCCGCCGACCGGCTTCGCCTGAGGCAGATCTTCACCTCCGAGCTTATCGAGGCGGAAGAGATTGCCGAAATCAGCAATCTGGTGGAAAAAAGCGGTGGGATCGAATACACGAACAATCAGGCCTGCGCGCATTCCCTCAGGGCCAAAGAAGCGCTTCGAATTTTCCCTCGATGCCCGGTCAAGGAAATCTTGGAGGATATCGCCGATTACGTCATCTGCCGCAGGGCGTAATTAATCGGTCGTCAGTGGCCAGTCGTCAGAAAATTCTCAAAACCAGATGTCAGCAGCCAATTGAAGAAGTTGTCGGTCGTCAGCGGCAGAGCACTTTTCTGACCACTGACGATTGCATTATTTCGGGAATTGCGTTCGCAACTCCCGTTTGAGAATTTTCCCGGTTGCACTCCTTGGAAGCTCATCTACAATTATATATTCCTTGGGCACTTTGAAAGGCGCCAAACTGGGCTTGAGAAACGCAGTCATCACCTCAGGCGCCAGGCTGTGCCCGGACCTGACCTTGATGACCGCTGTCACGCGTTCGCCCCACTTGTCGTCGGACAGGCCGATGACGGCGCACTCTTCCACTTCCGGCCTCGTGTAAAGCAGTTCCTCAACCTCGCGGGGATAGACATTTTCTCCGCCGGTGATAATCAGGTCTTTCAGACGATCGACAATGTAGAGGTAGCGTTCCTCATCGAAGAGCCCGATGTCCTCGGTGCGTAGCCAACCGCCATCCCAAAACGCAGCGGCGGTCGCTTCGGGGTTGTTGAGGTAACCCTTCATGACATTGGGTCCCCTGACACAAATTTCGCCCTTTTCCTCGTCCGGGAGCTTGTTCCCGGACAGATCCCTGATCTGGACTTCCACTTGGGGTACGATCTGGCCGACCGAGCCTACGCGGTGGCGATGGTAATGGTTGTAGCTCAGAGGCATGGCTTCGGTCATGCCCAGAGATTCGGCGATGGTGATCCCTGTGCGCTCCTTCCACTGCTTAACCACATTCATAGGCATGCTGGTGGCGGCAGAGAAGCTATAGCGCAGGACCCCCAGCCGTTTTTCCAGGTCGCCCACGCCCAGCAGCCTGACATAGACTGTCGGTACGGCAAAGAATTTGGAGATCCGTCCCGCCTCCATCAGTTCCAGTACCCGGTCCAGATCGAATGATGGCATCAGTTCCAGACACCCGCCCGCCATGATCGTAGCGTTCATGATGTGAATCTGCCCGAACACGTGGTTGAAGGGAAGGAAACACAAGGCGCGGTCCTTCTCCGTGGAACGTTCGCAGAAAGAGACGGCCCAACTTGAAAAGGCCATTCCCTGATGGGGCAGCATCACCCCTTTGGGCATGCCGGTGGTGCCGCCCGTGTAGAGAATCGCCGCCGTATCGAACCGGTCCCTGTCCAGGGACCGAAAACATGCTGAGCCGGCCGCCATGAGCCCGCTCATATCGAGATCGGCGTCGGCACAAATGATTTTCTCTATTCCGGCTGAATCGCGTATGCTCTGAACGCTTTGGAGTTTCGACTGATGGGTAAAAATTACTCTGGGACGGCAATGGCTGAGCAGAAGGGCCAATTCGCGTTGTGTAAGGGCCCAGGACAAGGTAACGGCAATCGCACCGGCCTTCAGGACCCCGAAGTAAAAGGCGATCCAGTCGGCAGAATTGGGGGCGTACAGTCCGATATAGTCGCCCGGCTCGATACCCATGCCGATCAGGCCCGTGGCCACCCGGTTTGCCCGCTCTTCGAGCTGGGCGTATGTGATCTCCACGTCCTGGTCGCTGACGGCAGTACGGTCCGGAAACAAAAATGCAGATGTCTCCAGGTGTTGGGCCAGATTCATTTTAAAGCTCCTCACTATTTAAATTGGCGGCCGGGGCTCGGTGCCTGTGCGGGCCGTCCTGTTGGATATTTGCGCTTTTTACGGGTATAACACGCAACTGACACCATGGATATTATTGACACAAAGAGGCAAGGATAGCAATAATAGAAAGCTATAAAGTAGCTAAGGATATTTGTATGCCGCTGCCGTTTTCTAAGATCAAGGCCGTCGTGGGCGATGAAAACCTGTTGAGTTCCCCCGAGGAACTCCACTGCTACAGCTTTGATGCGAGCAAGATGCGTTTCGTTGCCGAAGGGGTGGCGTTGCCGGCCGATGCGGGGCAAATTTCGGCCCTCGTCAAACTGGCAAACGAGTACCGTTTTCCGGTCTACCCCAGGGGGGCGGGGTCGGGGATGGTCGGCGCCTGCCTACCCCGGGGCGGGCTGGTGATAGTTGGCAACAGGCTGAACAAAATCCTCGAAATCGATCCCGACAACATGACGGCGGTAGTCGAACCCGGGGTGATTACAGGCGAATTTCAAAAAGCCGTTGCAAAGCACGGGCTTTTTTATCCGCCTGATCCGGCAAGCCTCGCCTTTTCCACAATGGGGGGAAATGTTGCGATGTGCTCAGGAGGTCCAAGAGCGGTGAAATACGGCGTGACTCGCGACTATCTTCTCGGGCTTGAAGTGGTGCTTCCCACCGGTGAGATCGTCAGGACCGGGACCCGCACCATGAAAGGAGTCGTGGGTTACGACTTGACTCGTCTTATGGCGGGTTCGGAAGGCACGCTGGGGATTTTTACAAAGATAGTCGCAAGGCTGATCCCCGCTCCGGAAGCGGTCCGCACCATGACGGCGGTATTTTCCAGCCTTGATTGCGCCCTGAACGCCATATGTGAAATAATAAGGGACCGCATCGTTCCATCCACAATCGAACTGATGGACCAGCAGACGATCTGCGCGGTTGAAAATTACCTTGGGATGGGACTGCCGGTAGAAGCGGAAGCGTTTGTCCTGATCGAAGTGGACGGACCTGGCGTCGTGCTGGACGGCCAGATTGAAAGGATCGAGGCAATTTGCAAAAAAGCGGGCGCTGCCAAAACAGAGGCAGCGAAGTCCGATGAGGAAAGAGACCGTCTGTGGAAAGCGCGCAGGTCGATTTCACCGGCCCTGGGGCAGATCAGGCCCGGCAAGATAAACGAGGACGTCACGGTCCCGCGCACCAAAATCCCGGAACTAATCAGGTCGATACGGTCACTCGCCCAAAAATACGATCTGACCATAGTGTGCTTCGGTCATGCCGGAGACGGAAACATCCACACCAATATCATGCTCGACAGAAAGGATGAGAGCGAGCGCATCCGGGCGGGCAAAGCAGTCGAAGAGCTGTTCGCAATTGTTCTTGGACTGCAAGGCACCATCTCCGGAGAACACGGCATAGGGATAGCCAAATCACCGTTTATCGAACTGGAGGTAGGAGAGGGCGGACTGGAGGCCATGAGGAAAATCAAAAAGGCGCTCGATCCACTTAATATAATGAATCCCGGCAAGATGTTCGTATCCGACCGCAGCTTTTTGGATGGGGGTTTCTAGCCGCTCTTTTGCGTCACGCCAACAAAAGATCGTTGACATGGAGGATGCTCAATTACGCCAACTTCGATGAGGAAGTTTTCCTCAGAGAAAGGAGGCATGCATCCAGGCATTTTTGTGATTTTGTATGTTCACTTCCCACCCCGCCCGTATTTTCCCGCCCGAAGGTGTACCTTGAGCCCGATGAGCGGCAGTTTGCCCTTGGCTACCTGTCCGATTGCGGATTGAATTGGAAAAACGATTGTATAATAGCGATCCACGCAGGCAGCGGTGATCCGCAAAAGAGGTGGTTTGCGGACAGGTACCGCGACGTGGTCCGGTCCCTCGCCGAGGGTGGATCGAAGGTGCTGCTGCTCTCCGGTCCTTCCGATGCCGGCATCGCAAATCGGGTGCACAAAGAGGCAGCCCATGACAATGTTTTTATTGTAAGCGGCAAAGCCCTCCGGGAAGTCGCCGCGATCATAGAAAGATCGACCCTGTTTTTTGGAAATGACTCCGGCCTCATGCATCTGGCTGCGGCGGTCGATACACCGGTTGTGGCTCTTTTCGGACCCTCGGACCCGGTCGTTTGGGGGCCGACAGGCAACCGCAATGCCGTTCTGATCGGGGATTGCTCCAGACTGGACTGGGCAGACGCCCCATGCAACACATGCACGCACCAGGAATGCCTCGACTCAATAAAGACCGCGGAAGTGGTACGGGTAATCCGGGAGAGGCTTCGGTATCTGAGCAAATGCCTGCCCGGAGGCTGCGCGGGGCGCCATTTCGCATGACGTCTCATTTCTCAAAGCCAAAAGACCTTGACCATGGATTCGACTCGCCTGAATTCCGGGTCGCCCGTTATGACTGTGGCGTGCATCTCTTGCGCCAGCGCGACGGCGAATGTATCAGCATAGGAAATGGGACAGGTCGCCTTAATGCGGGCTGCCGATAAGACGCGTTCCATTGTGACTTCCCCCATCTGAATGGGCAGCATCAATACTTTCTTTTGAATTTCAACTGCATTGTCCCAACCCTGTTTGCGTCCAATTACGTAAATGATTTCACCCAGGTTGATGAGGCTGAGGAAAACCGCTGCATCTTTGTCCTGCGCAAGCCTTAGTATTTCTTTAACTTTAAGAGCGGACGGTTCACCCTGAAAATACGCTAAAAGTGAGTAGCTATCCAGTACGAAGGCCGGTTTCTTCACGCTCCAACTCCTCTGACCTCTCTTCAAGCAACGCCCTGGTCAGTGAAACGGGGCCCGCCAGAATCCCGAAAAATGCATCGACGGGATCGGGTCCCCCTGGGACAAGCACGATCTTTTCACCCTCTTCCCGAAATTCGATAATCGATCCGGGCTTCAAATGGTAGCGTTTGCGAAGCGCGGCAGGAATAACAATCCAGCCTTTTGAAGATACTTTGGACTGTAGCGCTTTCGAAGTATCCATATTCTGGCCTCTGATGTACAAATTGTGAGCTGAACGTTATACATTTTTCTGATAAAGTATAACATGGTATACTGCAAATCAAGACTGAAAGTCTTATCGTTACAGGAATGAAACCATGTTTGGAAAAACTGTAAACATGACCTGGCAAAACCTCGGAGCGGTTACGTGAAAAAGACGGCGGAAAACGTTAAATGGGACCTGGACGATCTTTACTCGGGCACAACCGATACGCAAATCGAATCGGATTCAAAATGGCTGAGAGAACAGGCGGCGAATTTTTCTTCTTACCGGGGGGGGGTGGCGGATCTCGGGCCGGAAGGTTTGCTCGATGCCATAGTAAAACTGGAACAAATAAACGAGCGGGCCCAGAAGCTTCTGGCATACGCGTATCTTAATTTTTCGACCCAAACGGCCGACCCGGCGGCGAGCGCCTTTTTTCAGTCCCGCAAAGAACTCTACAGCGAAATCCGCCGCGATACCCTGTTTTTCGAACTCGAATGGACAAAACTGGAAGACAGCCTGGCGGCGATTCTCGCCTCGGACCCGGTCCTGTCGAAATATTCTCATTACCTGGTCAGCCTCAGGCGCTATAAGCCGCACCTTTTAAGCGAACCGGAGGAGCGCATCCTGGCCGAAAAGGAACCTGCCGGGGCATCGGCCTGGGGCGTCCTTTTCGAAAAGATGCTCAGCCAGTTGAGGTTTGGTGAGAGGAAAAGAACGGAATCGGAAGTTTTGAGCGAACTGTATAGCGCCGACCGCGAGGTCCGCAAGCATGCCGCACACGAGTTGACCCACGGACTTCAGTCGATTGGTCTCCCGTTGACGCACATTTTCAATACAATCCTGCTTGATAAGTCGATAGACGACCGGCTGCGCCGATACCCCAATTGGCTAAGCGCCCGCAACCTGGGCAATGAAGCAGACGATGCAATGGTCGGGGCGCTGGTGAACGCGGTGTCCTCCCGGTACGATCTGGTTCAACGCTACTACCGGCTTAAGCGAAAGCTCCTCGGCTATGAAGAGCTTTTCGACTACGACCGGTATGCGCCGGTTAAGGTACTCTCCGAAGGCGAAACTTCGTGGGATGAGGCCAAAGAGATCGTGCTCGCTTCCTATGGGGAATTTTCTGCCGACATGGCGAAAATAGCCAATCGGTTCTTCGATGAGGACTGGATACATGCTTCGGTTCTACCCGGAAAACGCAGCGGGGCTTTTGCCCACCCCGTGGTTCCTTCCCTTCATCCTTACATTTTTCTCAATTTTACAGGGCGCCGCCGTGACATAATGACTCTTGCCCACGAACTCGGTCACGGAATACACCAGTACCTGGCGAGGGACCAGGGGCTTTTTAACTCCGATACGCCTCTTACGACCGCCGAAAGCGCTTCGGTATTCGGGGAAATGCTTGTCTTTCGCAGTGTCCTGAAAAGGACGGTCTCGCCGGCTGAACGGTTGGGGCTGCTTTGCTCGAAAATAGAAGATACCTTCGCGACCGTCTTCCGGCAGGTGGCGATGAACAGGTTCGAGGATGCCGTCCACAATGCCCGGCGAACTCGAGGAGAACTGAACCCTGATTTCATTTCCTCCGCGTGGATGAACACACAGGCCGCCATGTTCGGCGAATCGGTGCGTCTGCTCGATCACTATAAAATCTGGTGGTCCTACATTCCACACTTCATTCACTCACCGGGATATGTATACGCTTATGCTTTCGGTGAACTGCTGGTGATGGCCCTCTACAAGCAGTACCTGGACGAGGGGCCGGATTTTGTCCCCAAATACCTGGAATTCCTGGGATCAGGCGCCAAGGCGGAGCCCGGGGTGTTGCTTCGGCCGTTTGGAGTCGATTTGGCCGATCCCCGATTTTGGGACCGTGGCGTGAAAATCATAGAAGAACTCGTAGCCGAGGCAGAAAAGGAAGCATCTCGATGATGGCAAAGGCAAAATTCAGAAAGACCAAGATCGTCTGCACCCTGGGACCTGCCGCCGGTTCTCCGGAGATGATCGCAAAGCTCATGGACGCAGGCATGGACGTTGCCCGTCTCAACTTTTCCCACGGAACCCGCGAGCAGCACAGGCAGACCATTCACATCATTCGCTCGCTTTCCAGGGAGACGGGCAAGGAAATAGGCATTCTGCAGGACCTCGGCGGACCAAAAATCAGGCTCGGAATACTCAATGACGAGAAAAGGACCCTCAAGCACGGAGACCGCATCACGCTGGTGCCGGGAGAATACGCCGAAGGGGATGCTATTCCGGTTAATTATCCCGATTTGATCGGCGATATCGAGGAAGGCAATCCGATCCTTCTGGCCGACGGCACGGTCCAGTTGGTTGTAGTGGAAAAAAAGGACAAATCAGCCGTCTGCGAAGTCGTGGTCGGGGGTGTGATCTATTCGCGCAAGGGTGTGAATTTGCCTTTGTGCCGGCTGAGTGTGTCCGCCTTTACGGAGAAAGACCGTGAGGACCTGAAGGTGGGTTTGGACGAACAGGTCGATTTTGTAGCTCTGTCTTTCATTCGCAGCCTGGAAGACATTCAAGAGGTGCGCTCGATTATAGCCGGGTCGTCCCATCATCCCATGCTCATCGCCAAAATCGAAAAACGGCAGGCAGTGGACAATTTTGAAGAGATCCTGTCCGCCGTTGACGCCGTAATGGTCGCCAGGGGAGATCTCGGGGTCGAGATGCCGCTCGAAGAGGCGCCGATGATCCAGAAAAAGATAATCAGGATAACCAGGCAGGCGGGAAAGCCGGTCATAACGGCCACACAGATGCTGATTTCAATGCTCGAGAGTCCCAGGCCCACGCGGGCCGAGGCGACAGACGTCGCAAACGCCATCCTGGATGGGACTGACGCCCTGATGCTCTCCGATGAGACCGCGATGGGCGCTTATCCGGTGGAAGCCGTTTCGACCCTGGACCGGATAGCCAGGGCCACCGAGCCTTACGTGGACGAGAAGGTCTTTCTGNNCCGGAATCAGCCGTGCCGCCTGCCGGCTTGCGCTCGACCTGGAAGCCGCTGCTATCGTAGCCAGTTCATCATCGGGCAGCACGGCCCGGCTTGTGGCGCGCTTCCGCCCCTCCGCGCCCGTAATGGCTCTGACCGATCTCATCGCGACACAGCGCCAGCTATCTCTTTCCTGGGGCGTAATCCCTCACCTGGCGAGCGCATTTGTCGACACGGACCAGATGTTTTCGTCCGCACGCTCCTGGTCGATGGAAAAAGGGGTCGTTAAGCCGGGAGACTGCATTATTATAACAGCGGGCGTCCCGGTGGGGGTGTCGGGAACGACGAATTTGCTCAAAGTGATGGAAATCAAAGGCGGTGAAGAGTCCTGATTGACGACATTTCGATACCGCCTTAGCTTACTGATATTAGTTAATAATTGCGAATCAAGGTATTGCTCGGATCCGTTTCAAAATCTCAAGACAATAGAAAATACCGGCAAGCATAGGCCTTGAAGGAGAAAATCATGAAAGGACCAAATGTAATATTAAGATATTTTTATCTGTTTGCACTGTTGTCATTTGTATCTGTGCTGCTTTTGCCGGCTCTTGCCGGAGCTCAAGACTACCCGATCATGGACCGGGTTGCCGACAAGGTCATCCAAAAGTACCAGAATTCGTCCTGCCAGCAGTTGTGGCAGAAAAAGAGCAAGCCAAAGTCGGAGATGGAGCAGAAAGCCGTCCGATTCCTGAAGAGCGACCCACAGATGCGCGTTGCGTTCATCGACAAAGTAGCGGCTCCCATCGCCAACAAAATGTTCGAATGCGGCATGATTCCATGAATGTCGCAGGGCAACCGCTCGCGTAGGGTGGCTGTACCCACCCTACGCCAGGTTTATCGCTATTCCCGGTATTTTCCGCTGCAAGGATTCACAACCATATTTATGTAAATGTGTACTGATTTACGCACAAGCTCCGGCTCTACACAGCAGCGTATGCCGTCAGGATTTCATCCTTGTAATTTGCTTTTGCAAACAGATCCGGGGCGAGCTTCTTGGCCTTCCAGAACTCCGGGTCATGTGAAGGAACAACCTCGGTGCCGGTCATTGACAGTACCTTGAATATGGTGAGCGCCTCTACGGCTCGGGGGACGTCCCAGGCCAGGCCGGGAGGTATGGCGTCGATCATGTTCTCCAAGGTATACATAGCATCGGCGCAGAGAATCAGTCGTTTACCATCGTATGCCCTTACAGCCAGTGACTGGTGTCCTTCCGTATGGCCTGGAGTTGGGAAAGCAATCACAGTTCCGTCGCCAAATACGTCGAAGATGCCGTTGAGCGGCTTGACGTTAAGCTCGCTCATCACCTTGAAGTCGTCGGGGATGTAGGCCGTTTTCTTCCCGGAAGCTATGGCATTCTTGATTGTTTCAATTTCCTTCGCTTGCAGATAAATAGGAACGTCCGTGCCCTTGAAGTTGTCGATGGCCCCGGCATGATCCAGGTGTCCATGACTGAGAACCACGGCTTTGAGCTTCTGAGGGGATAGACCCAGTTTCTTTAACTGAACTTTGAACTCCTCGTAGTCCTGCATAACGGGATAGTAGGCGCCCGTCACTGCCTCGCCCCAGTAGCCGACGGGGTCTTTTGCGCACATGGCGTTGTTTCCCGTGTCAAAAGCCATCCACTCGTCACCATGCCTCAGAATGAAGAAAGTCACGGGGATGTTCATGGGCGTTCCTATACGGGTATCCTTCAACATATACTGAGTCTGGGTCTTCAAAATTCCGCAGACAAACGGGTAAGCTTTTACTCCCTTGGCTGGATCGGTTGCGGACTTTTTCTTTTTGGCCTGTGCGTTGGGTACAAAACCCAGTGCGCCGGCCGAAGCAACTCCGGCTCCTATCGCCGCAAACCTCAGGATGTTCCTCCGGGAAATCTCATTTGACATTGTCCAGGCTCCTTTCCAAGTTTTGTTCGGGTTTGATAGAGAACCTCGCCTGTTCCAGGCGAGCACGGTTTAGTGCTGTTGCTCGCAATTACTTCAGCTATTCATCGTCTCAGACCAGCCCCCCCTCCATGTTTTTGATTCTGTGACATCGAAGCCATTGCCCTGATGGCATGGTCAATATCTTCGGGCGTGTTGAAAATCCCTGGGCTGAAGCGGATCGCTCCGCGACTGATGGTTCCAAGGTCCTCGTGAACCAATGGGGCGCAGTGAAGGCCCACACGCACCGCAATATTGAAATCGCCATCGAGGATGGCGCCGCCGTCTTCCGGATTGACGTCGTCGACATTGGCCGTTAGCACGGCAACATGGTCGGACAGGTTTCCGGCACAATACATTTCGACATGTTCAAGACCCGAAAGACCGTCCCTCAATCGTTTCAGCAGCGCCATCTCCTCGCCGTGAATCGATTCCATCCCTTTTTGCATGATGTAGTCTATCCCTGCCGAAAGCCCCATGATGCCGATCAGGTTTATGGTGCCGGCTTCAAGACGGTGCGGGAAAGCCTCCGTGTGGATCGGGCTTTTGGAATCGACCCCTGTTCCTCCAAAACGGCTGGGCAAGATATCCAGATCGGGGCAAATCGCCAAGCCGCCTATTCCCGTAGGTCCAAACAGTGCTTTGTGACCCGTAAATGCTACCGCCGATACGTTCCATGCTGTCATATCGATGGGAATTTTTCCGGCGCTTTGCGAGGCATCGATGATGAGTGGGATGCCCCGTTCCGCACACACCCGGCCGATTTCCTTCACCGGCTGAACAGTGCCAAGCACATTGGAGGCGTGCGAAACAATCACCAGGCGGGTATTTTGTTTTACGTTTCGACCTATTTCGTCAGGATCGACAAAACCGTTATCGTCAAAGTGAACGAGGTCATAGGAAATCCAGCCCCGTTCACGAAAGTGATAAAGAGGCCTCAAAACGGAATTGTGCTCCAGGCGCGTGGAAATCACATGATCCCCGGGTTGGAGCAATCCGTTGAAAGCGATATTCAAAGCGTCTGTCGCATTGGCCGCAAAGATAATCCGATCTGCATCGGGGGCGCCAAAAAAGAGGGCCAGCTGCTCTCTCGCGCGCTGGACGATATCTTCTGCTTCCAGGGCCAGATCGTAGCTTCCTCTGCCGGGAGATACCCCCATCTCTACGTAACCCTGGAGCATCCTGTCCAACACCTCACGGGGTTTGGGGAAGGACGTCGCAGCATTGTCGAGGTATATCAACCGGTCGCTCATAGCCATAACTCCATTTCAAAAACACGACTTGGGATTGGGCAGTCCGGCCAGCCTTCGGGCGCCCCGCCGGATGCCGCCGGGAAAAAGAGACTCGATTTCACCCAGGCTCAACCGGGCGCCTTCTTTCAAATGACGATTCATTGGAGCACGTCCATGATAGAAATAATATTCCCTGAAAAAACGAAGCACCTTCCAGTGGACCTCGCTCAGATCCGCAAGGCCGCTCTCCAGTGCAAGAATCCTTGCAACTTCTTCGTCCCAATCATTGGGATCCCACAAGAAACCCTCCCAGTCGAAGTAGATTTCCCTGCCGGCCACAACTCGGGCCTGGCGGCCGAGATCGGCTAAAAGCTTTTCACGTTCTTCTTCGGCAGTCATCACCGGTTGCTCCTGACACCCGGATACCATGAAAAGAGACGCATCAACCACCTCTTGCCGCCGCCGAAGGCAGCGGCGAACCTGGCTGGCGGTCCCACCGTCAACAGTTATTTGACATCGGCCAAAGCCGCCTTGATCTTCTCGGGGGTGGCCGGCAGTTCGCGGATCCATATTCCGCAGGCATCCTTGATGGCGTTGATTACAGCGGGCGCGGTCGATGTCATGGACATTTCGCCCACACCCGTTGCGCCCAGTGTCCCCCGTGATCTCGGAGTTTCACGGATAATCGTATCCATATCGAATGCCGTTTTCATGGTCGGGAACTTGAAGGTGACCCAATCGATTGTCTTGCCGGCAATGTATTCTTCCCGGAGCGCATATCCCACGCCCATGTCCGCGCCGCCTTCAATCTGGCCGGTCAGGTTCTGCGGATTGATAACCGGACCGGCATCCACTGCGGTTGTCATTTTGAGCACTTTGACTTCGCCGGTCTGCGTGTTTAGCTCCACTTCCGCCACCTGGATAGCGTGGACCTGGGATTCAAAAGAGGGACCCTGGCCCGTTTCGGGATCCAAAGGCGCCACTTCTACGGCTCTTTTTTCACCCAGAAAACGAGTTGGCGCTCCAGCTTTTTTCAGCGCCTCATATGTTTTCGAACCAGCTTCGTCCATTGCGCTTTTCAACTTTTGCAGAGCATCGACAGTGGCCCCTCCAACCATATAGGTGATGCGGCTCCCGGAGGCGGGACCGGCAGCCGTGGTTCTATCCGTATCCCGGGAAACGACGCGAACTTTGGTCAGCGGCAAGTCCAGCACACAGGCGGCAAGCTGGCTGAGCATGGAATCGGTCCCTTCACCCGGATCGGCCGCTGCTGCATAAACAGTGACGCAGTCATCGGAATCCAGCTCCACGGCCGAGATGGCCTTATCACCCGGCATGGCGATCCCGAATGCGGCAGCGCCCAGCCCGACACCCCGCCGGACGATACCGTTCTTATGTGCGGCAGCCTCATTTCTGGCGCGTTCGTAAGCAGGCCTTACGGCCTCGCACAGTTCGGGGAACGGCCATTCCTGGACTATATGCCCCGTCGCCTTTGTCTGGCCGGGCTTGAGCGAATTGCGCAATCGGAATTCAAGCGGATCGATGTTTAGTTTGTCCGCCAGCATATCCATCGCACACTCCAGGGCATAGTGCATTTGCGGTGGTCCGGCGCCTCGGGCCGCCGAACCCCATGGATTATTGGTATAAAACAGTTTGCCCATCGTCTTGATATTGGGAATGTAATAGGAACTGGTAAGCATATGGAGGCCGCGGTTGATAATCACGTTACCGATGGAATGATACGCCCCGTTGTCGACAACGGCATCCAGTGCAAGAGCAGTCAGCTTCCCGCTGCTGTCGGCTCCGAGCTTGATATTCATGTCGAATGGATGACGTTTGCTGGTAATCAGCATAGATTCTTCCAGACTTGGTATGTAGCGCACCGCCTGTTTGAAATGAAGCGCAGCGGCGGCGGCAATCCCTTCTGTAATGATTTCAAGCTTGATGCCGAACTGTCCGCCGGAATATGCTTCTTCATACCGCATATTTTCCCAGTCCAAAGCCTCCTGAAGGGTAGCCAAATGGAGATGGATATTGATGCTCCGCCCTATGACCACCAAAACGGCATCCTCACCTTCGCCCTCAAGAAACGCCACACTCGCTTCCGGCTCCATAGGGGCCTGGTGATTGATCTGAGTCTTGAATCTGCTTTCGACCACCGATGCGGACTCTGCGAACGCATTGTCCGCATCGCCTTTTATGATGGGTTGCTTGTAGCAGAAATTGGGCCGGTCCGGATGAATCCGGGGTGCGTCGGGAGCCATGGCATCCATGGGGGATGCCAAAACGGGGAGAGGTTCATAATCTACTTGGACTGCTTTAACCGCAGCCAAGGCCTGTTCAAGGGTTTTGGCGGCAACCACCGCCACTGCATCCCCCAAGAGATGCACTTTTTCGCGGCAGATGATCGGCCGGTCGGCGATTATGTATTTGAGAAGATTTGTTCCCTTGATGTCCCTGGCTGTCATGACGCCGGCGACACCCGGCATGTTTTCCGCCCTTGAAGCATCGATGCTCTTGATGATCGCATGTGCATACGGGCTCCGGACCACCGCCAGTTCGAGCGCCCCTGGCACTTTGATATCTGCAGCAAATTCGGCCGCGCCACAGGCTTTGATCATTGCTGAAGGACGGGGATGAGAGACCCCCAGTTTGTTATCATCCGGGTTGGGTCTAATTTGATCGGGGGCGATTTCCCGGCGGAGAAACCGGCCGGCCAGCTTCACGGCATCTATGATTTTGACATACCCGGTGCAGCGGCACAAATTTCGACGGAAAGCCTTCTTGATTTCTTCGAGGCCGGGATTTTGGTTGGTTTCCAATAGTGCTTTTGCCGTCATGATCATGCCTGGAGTGCAAAATCCGCATTGGATAGCTCCCGACAGCACGAACGCTTCCTGGATAAGGTGTGGGTTGTCAGGCGTTCCCAAACCTTCCACGGTGATTATGTCGGCTCCTTCCATGTCGCCTGTTTTGACCAAACACGAGCGTACGGCTTTCCCATTTACGATGACCGTGCATGCTCCGCATTGCCCTTTGCGATCGCAGGATTGCTTCACGCTCGTAAGACTATATACGCCCCGCAGCGTATCGATCAGCGGCAGGTTAGGGTTAACAACCACCTGTCCCGGACGGCCGTTCACCTTAATGTTGATTTTCTTCACAATCCTTCTCCAATCCATAATTTCAAACAGCCTTCAGCCTAATAGCCTGTTTAGTTAAAGCACCTTGCGATAGATCATCTCGGCATCCTTGAGACCGAGGTCTCTGGGATTATTGGCCAAAAGGCGCGTCACCTTCATGACCCCTTCCGCCAGGCCGGAGATGTCCCTGTCCTTCACACCGAATGCACTCAGGCTGGCGGGGACGCCCAGGTCCAGGGCAAGTTCGCGAACCGCTTCGACGGAAAGCTGAGCGGCCTGCCGGTCCGACAGTCCATCGGTGTTCTGGTCGAAGATGCCGGCGATGTCGGCGAATTTGCGAAGGTTCCCTATCAGGTTGAATTCCATGACCGGGAGAAGCATGATGGTGTTGGCCACCCCGTGGGGGATGTGGAACTCGGCCCCGATGGGATAGGCGAAGGCGTGGACGGCCGTCACCCCTGCGTTGGCGAAGGCCATGCCTGCGAGGAGGCTCCCTTCGAGCATCTTGGTGCGCGCTTCGAGGTTTCGGCCGTTGGCGCATGCGATGCGCAGGTTGTCAAAGAGCAGTTCCATGGCTTGAACTGCCAGCATGTCCGTGATGGAGGTTGCGTTCTTGGACGTGTAGGCCTCGATGGCGTGTATGAGGGCGTCCATGCCCGTGGCGGCAGTCACGGCGGGCGGGAGTCCGAGGGTGAGTTCCGGGTCGAGCAGGGCGCAGGCCGGCAAAAGGTATGGACTCACGATGCCCTTCTTGAGCTTGTCGTGGTGATCGGAGAGGATGGCGATGGGGGTCACCTCGCTGCCCGTTCCAGCCGTCGTGGGGATGAGTACGGTTTTGAGTCCGGGGTTGGGAACCAGATCGATGCCGAAATAAGCTGTGACGGGGTCCGTGTTGGTCGCCAGCACCGCCGCCACTTTGGCGATGTCGATGGACGAGCCGCCTCCGATGCCGATGATGAGGTCGGCCCTCTCGGCCTTGACGAGCGCCAGGGCGTCGGCGGCGATTTCAAAGCGGGGGTCGGGCTCCACTTTGTCGAAAACGCAGCAAGCTATCCCCGCCTCCGCCAGGATGCCTTCCACCCGGCCAATGATTCCGGCGTTGACAAGCCCGGGGTCGGTCACGATGAGGACCTTCGTTCCCTTGAGCCGCTTGATCTCCCCTGCGAGTCCCTGAATGGACCCCGGCCCCATCACGATGCGCCCGGTTGTTTGGAAAAACGTGGTATTGTTCATGTGTACTCCCTTTTCAAACTGCGAGATATCGTTTGTGGACCGACTCATTTGCCCGGAATTCTTCGATTCCACCCGTGTACACCACATGTCCTTTGTCGATGACCACCGCCCGGTTCGATACCGCCATGGCGAACCGGATGTTTTGCTCGGAGAGCAAGATGGTGGTCTTGGCTTCCTTGAGCCTCAGGATGAGTTCCTTGAGCGTTCCTACGATCACGGGCGAAAGTCCTTCCGATGGCTCGTCGAGCATCAGCACGTCGGGGTTGCCCATGAGCGCCCTCGCAATGGCGAGCATTTGCTGCTCGCCACCGGAAAGCGTACCGGCGAATCGGTCCGCAAAGCGGCCGAGTACCGGGAAGTGCTCGTAGACGGCTTCCAGGTTCCAACCGCCGTTCCGGCCGGGAATCTTTCCCAGTTCCAGGTTCTCTCTCACGGTGAAGGGACCGAAAACGCGCCGGTCTTCCGGCACCAGTCCCATGCCTATCCTGGCTTTCTTGTATGGGGGAAGCTTCGTGCAATCCCTGCCCCTCAGGACCACCATGCCGTTGCGAGGGGGAGTGAGCCCCATGAGAGACCGGAACGTGGTGGTCTTCCCCGCCCCGTTTCGGCCCATCAGGCAAACTGTTTCACCCTCTTCAACGCTCAGATCGATATCGAACAGGATGTGGCTTCGCCCGTAGTAGGTGTTGAGGCCCCTCGCCTCGAGAATCGTGTCCATTAGAGTTCCTCCCCGAGATAGGCCGTAACCACCTGCGGATTGTTCTGAATTTCCTCCGGGGTCCCTTCCACGAGCACCGCACCCTGTTGGAGCACCAGGACCTTCTGGGCGAGGCCGAAGACCGTGTCCATATCGTGCTCGATGAAGAGCAGCGCCAGGTTGAACTGTGCCCAGAGTTCCCGGATGAGTTCACGGGTCAGTACCCGCTCCTCGGGGGACATCCCCGACGTCGGCTCGTCGAGAAGCAGAAGCTTTGGTTCAAGCGCCAGGGCGATGCCGATGTCGAGCAATTTCTGATCTCCATGGGCAAGTTCGAAGGCCGGCCTGTAAGCAAATTTTTCCAGCTTCAAGCTCTCCAGGATTTGGAATGTCTTGTCCGTGGCGCGTTTGTGGCTCCGGGTGGGCCGCAGAAAGATCCGCGTCTGGTTGAGCTTGGACAGGCAGGCCACGCGGATGTTGTCAAGCACCGTTTCTTCCTGGAAGATGGAAGTGATCTGGAACGCCCTGCCCATGCCCAGGGCCACGATGTCCTGGGTCCTCATTCCGGCGATCTCGCGGCCCAGGAACCGGATGCGCCCCGCGTCCGGGCTCAGGTGTCCGGAGAGCAGATTGAAAAGCGTGGTCTTCCCTGCGCCGTTGGGACCGATGATTGCTTTCAGTTCGCCCGGATACACATCGAACCCTACCTTGTCGGTCACCCTCAGGCCGCCGAAGGACTTCTCGATGCCATCAACTACGAGTATTGGTTCCAAGCCCGACCTCCATTCCACCAGACTTCTTCGTCAGGCGAGCCGCAAGGTTTGCGAACTCTCCCACCACGCCCTTGGGAAAGGCGAGCACCATCACCAGCATAATGATCCCGATGACCATGCTCCACATCTCGGTGCGGGCGCCCACCATGTCCTCGATGAGGATCATGAGGACGGCCCCGGCAAAAGGCCCGTAGAACTGTCCGATGCCTCCCAGGATGCACATGAGGATGACTTCGCCCGAGGTCGTCCAGTGCCACATCTCCGTGCTCACCGAGTTGTCGACTCCGGCCATGAGTGCCCCGGCCAGCGCCGTAAACATTGAGGAGAGCACGTATATCCGGAGCTGATTGCGTTTGACCCTCCTGCCCAGAAAACGGACCCGGTCCGGGTTCTGGCGCACGCAGCGCAAAATCAGGCCGAAGGGAGAGAGCGAAATGCGCCACAGGAGCCAGAGGGAAAGCGACACCAGGAAAAAGCAAAAGTAATAGTAGGTCACCTTGTTTCCAAGTACGCCCGGAGGGATGATCCCCTGGATGCCGTCGTCTCCGTTGGTGAAATCGTACCACTTGACGACGATGCCCCATCCGAGCTGAGCGAAGGCCAGGGTGAGTATCGTGAAGTAGACCCCGGTGAGGCGCAGGACCATGGGGCCCACAATGAGCGAGAGCGCCCCCGCGCCCAGCACGCCGAGAAAAACCGCCGGCACGAACCAGCCCGCCCCCAAGTGGCACACGAGCAGCCCCACGAAGTAGCCGCCGAGGCCGAAATAGAGCGCCTGGCCAAACGAGAGCATTCCCGTCATGCCGAACAGCATGTTGAAGGACATGGCGAAGAGCGCCCAAATGATGGTGTTGCTCGCGATGGTGAGCTGATAGTCAGAGGTCCTGACAGCCGGCAGGACAGCGAAAAATAAAAACCCCACCAGTGCGGGCACAAGAGTCTTGAACTCTCTTTTGAAATCCATGTCTATGCCTTCCTCACTTTGGCGGGACTGAACAACCCCTGCGGCTTGAAAATGAGCACCACGATCATGACGATGAAGCTGAAAAGTGATGCCCAATCGGCAACAAAGGCCACGGCGAAGGCGTTCACCTCACCCAGGATGATTGCCCCCAGGAAGGCCCCCCAGAAGTTTCCCATGCCTCCCAGGACCACCACGATGAGCGAATCGATAATTACCTCGATTCCCGCTCCGGGAGTCACCGACCGCAGTGGCGCCGCGAGCGCGCCGGCGAGCCCCCCCAAGGCCGTGGCGACCCCGAAGACGACTGTGAGCGTCAGGGGAACGTTCACGCCCAGGGTGCTCAGCATCTCCCTGTCGATGGCGGTGGCCCGGGCGATTCTGCCTGCCCGCGTACGGCTGAGAAGCAGCCACGCAGCCACCGCGACGATCAGTCCCAGTGCGATGATGGCCAGGTTATAGGTGGGAACGAGCACACCGAACAGCTCTACGGCCCCGGAAAATCCCGGCGGCCGGGAGATCGACTTGTATTCGGTTCCCCACACCAGTTTGACCAGATCGTCGATGATGAGGATGAACGAATAGGTAAGCAGGATCTGGAAACCGGCTTCCTCGGCGCGGCCGTAAATACGCCTAAGGAAAATGGACTCCATCAACATGCCGAAAACCCCGGCGCCAAGTCCCGCCAGCACCAGGGAAGCCCAGAAATTGAAACCGAGGACCGACACGCAGGTGTAGGCCAGGTAAGCCCCGATCATGTAGAAAGAACCGTGGGCGAAATTGAAGACGTTCACGACTCCGAAGAGCAGCGTCAGGCCGCTCGCTACCAGAAAGAGGATCATGGCCATGGTGAAGCCGCTCGTTGCTTGAATCAGGAGAAACTGGGGATCCATAGTTCCTTAACCATCCTTGATGGGTTCAGCTATTTCTTGGTGTGCGCTTCGATAAAATCCTTGGGAGGCATCAGGTCCTCGGCCTTGAATACCTTCCACTGTCCGAGCATCTTCTTGGCAGGCGGGAACTTGTCGTTGGGTTCGGTAACGCCGATGGCCTGAACCTGAACGATCTGGTGGCTTGCCGGGTCGATGTAGGAAGTGAATCCATCGGGGTCCTCGGGCATCTTGAGCTTCATGCCCTCGAAGGCCTTGACAAGCGCTTCGGTATCATCGGGATTTCCGACCTTTTCAACCGCCTTGGCGATGGCGTAGATGCCCTCATAGGCGGCTTCGGCGCAGTACGAAGGATACCTGCCGGTGTGCTTGTGGAAGTCATCGACGAAGGCCTTGTTGCCTTCGGTTTCCGGCCAGTTGTTGTAGTGGCGGGCGCCCAGTATCAGGCCGTTGGGCAGTTCATCACCCATGGCACTCATGAGTTCATAGTTTCCACCCGCGTCGGGATGGAAATAGAGCATCTTGTCGAAAAGGCCGTAGGGCAAGGCCTGCTTGATGAATGCCACTGTGTCGCCGCCCCAGAAACCGGCCACGAGGATGTCGGGCTTCTGGTTCAGGATGGTGGTGATGAACGGGGTGTAGTCGGGCTGCGCGAGCTTGGGCCAGTGTTCCCCGACTACCTCGTACTTCACGCCGAGCTTGTCGAGGTTGTAGCGAAGTTCATTCCACTGGCTATGGCCGTACGCGTAGTCGGGGCCGATGAAGGCAATCTTCTTCCAGGGCTTTTTCGCCTGCATTCCCTTGAGATAGAGCGCTCCAGCGGCCATGGACTGGAAGGTGTCGTTCGAAACGCGAAAGTAGTAGGGCTGCAGATTGTCCACGGTGAGTTCCGTTGCCGCGGCGTCCGTGCCGATGAAAATCTTCTTGTATTGCTTGGATACCTCGGTTACGGCCAGTGCGACGCCCGAACTCACCGTACCGAACAGAAAGTTGACCTTGTCTTCCTCGATGTAGCGCTTGGCGACGTGCACCGCATAGTCAGGCTTTACCTTGCTGTCGGTGTACAGAGCGTCGAGCTTATAGCCCGCGGCGCCACCCTTGGCGTTGATTTCCGCAATGGCCATTTCCATGGCTGCAACGGAATCGAGTCCATAGAGGCCTGCCCTGCCGGTCATGGGATAGAGCGCGCCGATCTTGATCACCTTTTCCTGCGCACCGGAGATGAGAGGAAAAAGGAGCACTGCCGCAAGGCTGAGCGCCATCGCGATCTTCCAGCCACTTCTACGCATACGTCTCTCCTTCTAGTGGGCGGTCGCTCCATGAGAGCCGCCGGGTTTCTGTTGATATTGCCGAGCCTCTACAAACGGTGGGTATTGCAGACATCCAATGAGCAGAGGCAATCATTGTGCCAAGAGGGAAAATCCTTGTGCAGTGACGGTCTACCCAAGGGGTTGTGAAAAGGGGTATTGACAAGTATTGCAGAGATGCAACGATTGACCGGGCGATTAGGGCGGATATCCTCTCAATGCTCGGCTGGAAAGGAATAAGAGGGCATTGCAGTATCGCAATGGTCTTTTTGCGATTCCGCAACGACGCCCGTCAGGCGATGCCGCGCCGCCTTGCGGCACAGGGTCGACGGATGCACTCCCAGGTGCCGCGCCGCCTCGCTCAGGCTCTTGTATCGTTTGAGCGCACTGGCGATCATACGCACTTCCAGCGCTTCCAATGCTTCCTTGAGGGGTCCATTGCCGTCGTTTCCGTCGTTTCGATCTGTTCCCGGCTCCAGCAGCTCGGCCGGAAGGTCCGCCACGCTGATGTATGACCCTTCGCTCAGGATCAGCATACGCTCCATGATGTTGACGAGTTCCCGGACGTTCCCCGGATAGGCGTAGACCATGAGCCGGTCGATGACCTCGGGGGAGATCTTTTTGGCGCCGGTGCTCCGGTTGAAGTTGGCCATTAACCGGTGGACGAGGATGGGGATGTCCTCCTTTCGTTCCCGGAGCGGAGGGATCACGATGGGGATCACATTGAGCCGGTAGTAGAGGTCATTTCGGAAAAGCCCGCGTTCCATCAGGTCCTTGAGGTTGTGCTGGGTGGCGGCGATGATGCGGGCGTCCACCGTTTGGGGCTTTGTCGCGCCTACCCGGTTGAAGCTCTTTTCCTCGATCACCTGGAGAAGTTTCACTTGCATGTCCAGCTTGAGGTCGCCGATTTCGTCGAGGAAGACCGTGCCCGTATGGGCCATCTCGATGAGGCCCGCCTTGCCCGACGCCAGGGCCCCGGTGAAGGCCCCGCGATCATAGCCGAAGAGTTCGCTTTCCATGAGCGAATCCGGAATGGTGCCGCAGTTGATCTTGATGAACGGACGGTCCTTGCGCGGACTGAGCTTGTGGATGATCCGGGCGAGCATGCTCTTGCCCACACCCGATTCGCCGGTGATGAGAACCGACGCCTCTACGCCGGACACCTTAACGGCCCGTTTCACCACCTTCACCATGGCCTCGCTCTTGATGACCATATCTTCGAGCGCGTGCTCGAAGTGCTCCTGTTCGAGCAAAACTTCGCGGAACCGGGAGTTGAGCAGCCGGGATTCTTCGAGCTTCACCCGTAGCTCATTGAGTTCCGTCATGTCGCGCACGTCGGTGACCACAAAGGTGATTTCGCCATCCTCATCGAAAATCGGATTTCCAGTCACCAGAACAAGCTTGTTGCCCAGAACCGTTTGGATGATGCTGATCGTCTTGCGTTCTTTGAGGACTTCGAGGGTAACCGACCGGTCGAAAACCCCGTTGTTCACCAGGTCGCGCATGTTGAAGCCCAGGAGGTTTTGGCGCTTGAGGCCCGTGATGCGCTCATAGGCATGGTTCACGCGGATGGTCTTGGCCTGTCCGTCGGTGATGTAGAGGCCGTCCGAGGAGGATTCAATGATGGCGTCGAGTTCCTGGTGGAGCTTCTGGTAGCCCTTCAACTCGGAGATGATGGCTTCGTATTCGGAAATGTCCTGAAAAACGCTGATGAGGCCCACCACCTGGCCGTCCACGAAGATTGGCGAGCGGTTTGCAATGAGGTTCGTGTGAGGCAGCGACAACCGCACGCCGATCTGGCTCTTGCCTGTCGTCATGACGGCCTCGAGGTCCGGCCAGGCCTCGGGGACGAATTCCTTGTGAAGATGCCTGGGAAGAGGGGCCGATAGATTGAGCACCCGCAGGGCCGCTTTGTTGCATTTGAGGATGTAGCCCTGGCGGTCCATCACGATGATGCCGTTGTGCGAAGCATCGAAGGCCGTGTCCAAAGAAACTGCGAGGCCCCCGGCATCAGCTCCGGCTGGAAGGGAGGGCTCAACGGGCATGGTTAATCCATCCTTGGCGGTTGTGTGAATACGGTCGTTGCAGCGCGGTAGACGCCGCGCCGAGCAATCATATGAGCCTCTGGCAAAATGTCCGGGATCTACTTTGCGGCCCTTCCACGGCAACGCGGGCTCCCAGCTTTCAGCCTGAAAGCCTTCAGCCTGCCGAGTGGCCATTCCCCGGCAACGCGGGCTTTCAGCCCGCAAAGTCCTAAAGTCCTTAAAATTGAATTTTCCAACAGACTCATATAATAGCTCGCAAAAACCCGTCCAGGCAAGGTGAGATTCCAGGTCGGCGGTCGTGAATCGAGTGTCTCCGGAATGCTGATGCAATATGTCAGACAGGATTAACAGGATTCAGGATTAAAGAAGAATACAAAAGACAAGAACTTGGACAGGATTCACAGGATTAAGAGGAAAAATAAAAGCCTTTGACAGGCTGTGCATTGATGAATCAGGGCCAAGGAATTTAAGGATTTCCCCTCACCTCTCACTCCTCACGCGCATCGATCTGTAAAAATCCAGAACCTTCCGGGTATAGGGGCTGGTCTGTGGAGTATCGTATTGATCGGGATCACCGATCATCCACCAGGATGCAGCGCGACGTACAGCTACGGACTCATCTTTGCTGAGCTCATACTGCTCACGCAATATTTTACCCATGATGCAGGCAAGGATCTCGCGAGCTTTTTGAGTGTTGGCTTCAAATTCTGCCGGCTCCATCTCTTTTCCCGTACAACGCTCGGACCACCGAATAATATTTTCCCACTTGATCTTCCAATCGCTGTAGAGCCCGTCATTGGGATTTCCGGTATTTGGAGCAGACAGTCGAAGCGCTTCAACAAGTGCAGCGACCTGCGTATCGCTGACCCGGGCCTGTGCAGGCGCCGTCCAAAATGAGCTCACGGCAAACATCATCGCAATGCTTAGAACTCGTATGAATTCAGGGATTGGCAAGGCACCGGTTTTCATCAAAATACTCCCTTCTGGCCTTTGCTGCTGGAGAGCATCGGCGCCTCGTATCTTAACCCGATCTTCCACTTTTGTCTCGTGTCGAGGCCTGACCCCTCCGTGGTTTTGTTCATGTGACTACCTTGCCCCCTATGCCCGGCAGACTCTCGGCGAGATGAACGATGCCCTCCTGTTGGCGAGTGGTACTGTCTCCGCAAGCGGTGTCTCCAAATCTCCGGAAGGGGACCTGGCTGCTGTCTTCCAGCGCGACTACCGTATCGTGCCGGTTATCATACGAAGCAAACAAAGGCGCGGGCAGAAATCTTTGGGGTAGGCAAACAGGATATCTTGCCCGCGTGCCGGCTTGACTATTGAACAAATCCCCGCTTCCCGCTTGTTGCTTCTCCCTACCTGCTCCCAACGAGGATGTACTCAAGGTTACTGCCCTTACACCCTGCAAACTACTGTCTCCACCTGATTTTCAAAAGACAAAAATCTGATATTTTTGGCATCGAAAAGTTTCCCTTTGTCAAAGTTTCCACCTAACTAAAGTCTAATACTGTAAGGCCGTTGGTCACGGCGCCATCGGTTTTTTGATGTCCTGATCCAGGGGTGTGGGCCGTATCGGCAATTCAGGCAAGCGATGCGGGACTTCAATGGCCGGGAAAATCTTAGGATCCAAACCGCCCCCCATACGATAAGTGCGGGGATGGAGCATCCCAATCTGTTCAACAACGGGAGACGATAGACATGCTTAAAAATGAGAAGCGAAAAAGTGTTTCAACCAGTACCCGGAAAACTCAGGGTGGAACCCGCAGTTCCGAAAAAGCCAGGACCGGCACGGAGAGCGTTCCACTGTCGAACCAGATTCAGCCCGTCGCATACGATCTTTTTCGCGTCTATCTCGATGATATCAAGAAATACCCGCTTCTCAGCCGGGAAGATGAAATGGATCTGTCGATCCGTTACCGGGAAAAGGGAGATATCGAAGCCGGCTACAAGCTGGTAACGGCGAACCTTCGCCTTGTGGTGAAGATCGCAATGGATTTTCAACGCTACTGGATGCAGAACCTCATGGACCTTATCCAGGAAGGTAATGTCGGGCTTATGCAGGCCGCGAAAAAATTTGATCCATACAAGGGGTATAAGTTTTCGTATTATGCGTCCTTCTGGATCAAGGCATACATAATCAAGTTTATCATGGATAACTGGAAACTCGTAAAAATAGGTACAACGCAGGCCCAACGGAAATTGTTCTTCAATCTGCGAAAGGAAAAAGAGCGGCTGGAAGCCCGGGGGACAGAGGCGACACCCATACTGCTCAGCCAGAGGCTGGACGTTAAGGAATCGGAAATTATCGAAATGGACCAGCGGCTGAACAGTTGGGAAATATCGCTGGACAGTCCCTTGAAAGAAGATTCGGAAGACACTCACAAGTCGTTTTTACCCTCGGATGACGTGCCGGTTGACGTCCAGATGGCCGACCGGGAAGCCAGGGCGATATTGCACGACAAGCTCATGTTCTTCGGGGAACAGCTCAAGGGCAAAGAGGCTATTATATTTGACAAACGTCTCCTCGGGGAGGAGCCGCTGACCCTCCAGGAAATAGGAATCAAGTTCGGGATCAGCCGTGAACGCGTCCGGCAGATAGAAAGCCGTCTAAAAAAGAAACTGAAGGCCTACCTCGAAGAGGAAATAGCGGATATCCACCTGCTCCAGGAGAGCACGATAGAGATTTAGTGAAACTTGGGGTCACCCATTGAAAAAGGAATATTGAGCCTGCAACCTAATACTAACCCGGGCAAGCCGGAACCAATAAGAATTCACCGATTGACAACCCCGCCGCAATCCGACGATTTGATCGGGGGGCCACGGTCGATTTTGAGAGGCGCAGAGAGCGCAGAGGAAAGAAATCTAGCAGAAAACATAGGTTGCGTATTCTCTGCGATCTCTGCCAACTCTGCGGTCGGTGCTTTAAAATTTCGCCGCATAGGGGCAAAGTGCGCAGGGACCTCATTTCTTTTGTTTTGTCCTTGCTGTCTGTTTAATTGCTTTTCTCCGCGATCTCTGCGTCTCTCAAGCTCGACCGTGGCCACTCGTGCAAACCACCGGATTTTAGAGGCTGTCGATCGGTGGAATTAGAAGGCCCGCAGAGAAGGCAGAGAGCGCGGAGACTGTCACGAAGATTTTCTGCCGGAAAAGCACGAATTTCAGACTTGAGCGCCTAATTGCACTCCAGAGCATTACCTGCCGCAGGATCTCAGAATTTGCGCCGCCATATCTTCAAGTGCAACGACCCGGTCCACAGCCCCGCGCTTTATCGCCTCGTGCGGCATACCAAACACGACACAGGACTTCTCATCCTGGGCGATAGTAGCTGAGCTGGCCTCCTTCAACTCTGCCATGCCTCTTGCGCCGTCGTCCCCCATTCCTGTCATGATAACGCCCACACAATTTTTACCTGCGTAGCGGGCGGCGGAGCGAAACAGCACATCCACGGAGGGACGATGACGGCAGACAAGCGGACCTTCCTTAATCTCAACGAAATAGCGCGCGCCGCTGCGCTTGAGCAGCATGTGATGATTGCCGGGCGCTATCAGCGCACGCCCTCGGATCAGTGTGTCGTTGTTCTCCGCCTCTTTGACGGAAATTCGGCAAATTCCGTCAAGACGCCTTGCAAAGGCGGCCGTGAAATGCTCCGGCATATGCTGTACGATAGCTGTCGCGGGGGCGTCGAGAGGAAGTGATTCCAACAAGACCCGCAATGCCTCGGTCCCCCCGGTGGAAGCTCCTATGACAGCGATCTTGTCGGTCGTTTCGATCATAGCCCTGGTGTTTGATTTCGAAATGACGGCGTCAGCGGTTAGTTTAGACTCGATTTTTCTCCGTTCGCAAAGGCGTCTGACCTTGGCCTGGGAGGCGGCTTTCACCGCATCGCAGATGCGGATCCTGGACTCTTCAAGGAACTGTTTAATGCCAAGCCTGGGCTTTTGGATGATTTCCACCGCCCCATATTCCAGTGCCTTCAACGTGGTATCGGAACTCCTTTCGGTCAGACTCGAACATATCACTACAGGGATGGGATGCTGAGCCATAAGCTTTTCAAGGAAGGTAATGCCGTCCATACGCGGCATCTCGATGTCAAGCGTGATTACATCAGGGACCTCATGGCTTATCCTCTCTGCCGCGATGAAAGGGTCAGAGGCTGTCGCCATTACTTCGATCAGGGGATCGGAGCAAAGTATTTCAGCAAGTGTTTGGCGGACCACTGCCGAATCATCAACAATCAATACCCTGATTTTTTTACTCATCTGAGGTACTCCATAACCAACACGCGGCATTCCTGCTCCTTTTCAGACGAACAGAGCTGCCTCTCCGCATTCTTCGACTTTCCTACGTGCTGATTCCAGAAGTCTTCTTTCTTCAAAACCGATATTCCGCCACCAGGAGGGACGGGTGCGCTTCAGGAGTACTTCACCGCTATCCGTGTGGAAGTAAATCTTTCGGGTGTCATGCCCCCCCAGGTCCTGGCTGACGATGGAGATGGCCTCCATTTGAAGGAACTCGAGCACAAACTCGGAGTTCCTGGCGCCTATCCCACCACTCTCGGCAAAGACAGCCGGAAGAACATTAGCCCCGCCAAAAACCTTTGATACCAGGTTAGATCTTTGGCCCCCGAGGGTCATGATCTTGTTGATCAACAACTCCATAGCATTTATAGCGTACCGGGCCACATTATCAAAGATTTTCAGATCGGCCTTTCCCGGCAGCAGGATGTGGTTCATGCCTCCAATTCGCGCTACCGGGTCATACAGGCAGACGGCCACACATGGGCCAAGAAGGGTCCCGATGACGGCCGGCTCCCTGCTCGCATGAAATCCGCCGATATGAATACTGAAGATCTTCTTCATTTCATCGGCCTTCGGCGCTCCGAATCCATCACTGTTGCTTCCTATAGATGGTGGTTGCCGTTTGTACCAGGGGCAAATCCATGCCATGGAGGCTTTCCGAATGCCCCACAAACAGATATCCCCCGGGCATCAGATGTTGTGAGAGTCGTTTAAGGAGCTTTTCTTGTGTGGGCCGATCGAAATAGATGAGGACATTGCGGCAAAATAAGATCGAGATCGGTACGTTTATTCCATATTCTTCTTCCTGAAGATTAAGCCTTCCGAATTGCACTGAATTCCGCAATTCCGGTGCGATCCGAACAAGCCCCGTCTCTTTTTTCCTGCTTTTAAGAAGATATTTTTTTCGAAGCTCCATGGGAACCGGGATCACTCTGTCATGCTCATATATGCCCGACCTCGCTTTTTCCAATACTGCCGTGGAGATGTCCGTTGCAAGGATAGAAAAGCCAAACCCAGGACAACATTGCGAGAATTCACTCAAAACCATCGCCAGCGTATAGGGCTCCTCTCCTGTTGAACATGCGGCGCTCCACACGTTGAACTTCTTGCGGGCGCCATCCCCGTATAGACCGACCAACTCCGGGAGGGCTCTTTCGAAAAGGAAATCAAAGTGATCGGGCTCCCGAAAGAAATCTGTCTTATTGGTGGTTACCGCGTCGATCATGTGGATATATTCCGACTCTGACCCGTCGGGGCTGAAAAGAAACTCACAGTACCTCTCAAAGGACCGGATAGAAAGAGCGCGCAACCGCTTGCGGAGTCGTCCTTCGAGCATCGTCTTTTTGGCGGGAGGCAGTTTTATGCCGCATGAAGATCGAATAAATTCGCTCAGGCGCACAAAATCTTTATCCGACATCCGCACCGAAAATATTTCGCCATCTGAAATCCCATTCATATTTTCAGGAAGAGAAGACGATTGCCTCCGCATTCTTTTTGGCGGCCGTGCATCGCGCATTATGTTCGTTGTCTCAGTCCGCATTTATGAACGCTCACCTTACGCGGCGGATTCCTCACCCACATCGCGCGCCATGGCAAGTTCATCCGAAGAGAATACCTTGTCTATATCCAGTATGATTATGAAGTGATTGTCCCGCTTCCCCATTCCTTTGATGAACTTTGTATTAAGGCGGGTCCCGATACGCGGTGCCGGTTCAATCTGATCGGGTTCGAGGTCCATCACTTCCTGCACCGAATCGACCAGAGCACCGAGCACGGTGTTCTCCCCGTCGATCTCGATCTCGACGATGATGATGCAGGTATTTACAGTGGTTTCCGTCCGGGTCATTGCGAACTTCAAACGCATATCCACGACCGGTACCACGTTTCCCCGAAGATTGAGCACTCCCAGCATGAAATCAGGTGTCTGCGGCACTTTTGCAATCAATGTGAAATCAAGGACTTCCCGGACCTTGCCGATGTCCAGCGCAAACACCTCGTCTTCGAGCTTGAAGGTAAGATACTGACCTGTTTCGGTTATTGACGATACGCTCATGAAACTCCTCCCTAGTATCTCTCAAAGTCGTCATCGGCCATGTCTATCTTGACTTCCTTCGACATATTCAGAGACACACCACTTGGCCACGTACCTCCGTTGGTCTTTCTTGGCGCGGTGTATTTTAAATTTGCCACGTGCGTCTTCTGCACTGCTTTAGCCTGTTTAGAGGCCGCCGCAACGCCGATCCTCGCAACGGCAGGGCCGCCGTCAAGTTTGAAGAATGCAATCGTGTTCTGAAGCTGCTCGGCCTGACTCAACAACTCGGCGGACGTGGAAGCCATTTCCTCGGATGCCGAGGCGTTCAGTTGTATGACCTGGTCCAATTGCATAATGGCCTTGTTGATCTGGTCCGCTCCAACAGACTGCTCGTTGCTCGCTGCGGTGATTTCCTGCACCAGGTCCGCGTTTTTCTGAATATCAGGGACCATTCTTGCGAGCATCTCTCCTGCCTTTTCCGCGATTTGAACACTCGAGGCCGACAGTTTATTGATTTCGGCAGCCGCCGTTTGGCTCCGTTCCGCGAGCTTGCGCACCTCGGAGGCAACCACGGCAAACCCCTTCCCGTGTTCACCGGCTCGCGCAGCCTCAATGGCCGCGTTCAGCGCCAGCAGGTTGGTTTGGCGGGCGATCTC
>OMOE01000111.1:0-30181 GCA_900290365.1 Syntrophobacter sp. SbD1
TGAGGCTAACAGACCTTCTCAGTCGGAAGAAGTTGCGGTCTCGATTAAAGTCCGGGTAGCTATGGGCTGTTTTCATCGCGAGCATTCACCCCATGCTTTCGAAATTATTGATCGGCAGCTTCTCGCGATCCCGATGACCGACCAAGAGTTTTCTTTTGAGGAACATGAGAGCGGGCCGGAACTCCTTGTCTATCTTGCTATGACAACTGCCGGTATCACTCTAGCCAAAAGTGTTATTGATCTCATCATAACGATTATCAAGGCGCGTGCCAAAGGTGTAAAAAAGGGGGATACGCGATCCGCTCCGATTGAGTTGATAGTTCGCCGTGTTGAGAAGGACGGCGAAATTCGTGAGGAAATGGTGCTTCGCATTGGGCACAATGACCCAATCAACCCACAGGACATCGAGGAGCGACTAAAAGACGCCGCTGAAAAGGTACTTCGAACCGACAAAGATAATTAACGGCAAATAGTGCTTTGATCCTGTGTCAAAAATCTTGATTTATGACGCAGCAAACATTCCCGGCACATACGGGAGCCGAGATCAATTGCGGTCAAGAAACAGTCACAAATTCGCCAGATGGCCCTGAAATTGGCATTGAAAGCACCGACCCGACCCAAAATGGCCAGGTTTTTTATTGTAGTGATTCCGATGACTTGAAACTCATGATTGCAATAAAGAAAACACAAAATTGAAATCGAATTCCCAGGAGGAAGCAAAGACTCGACTATGAAACAACGACGAAAGCCTGGACAGAAACTTTCCGATCAGGAATGAGACCGCGCTCCGAGGTCATAGCCTGCGGGTAATCCTACCCGAACCGGAAAAGGAGCATTGGCCTTATAGGTCTCAAAGGGCAATCTCCAAGGGGCATATTTTTTGTGTACGGGTCGCCTGGAGAAAGTGGCTCAGAAAGGCAAATAGGGCGCATCCTGCCCATATTGAAGACCGGGGCGCTCAACTATGGACTGAGTTCTTCTCGACCTTCTCGATCAAGCTTGATGCCGAAATACCCAAAGCTCTGCAAATCCGGAAAAGAGAGTCCAGGGTTGGAGATTTCCGATTGCGCTCCAGAAGACTAATGTACGTCGGATGGAGACCTGCCTTAGCAGCGAGTTCCTCCTGGGTCATACGGGCTGTCTTCCGTGCTTTTTGTAATTCTTCCCCAAACATGATCGAGGAAGTAGTTCTATTTTTCCCTTGCTGTCCAGAGACTATAGTCTTAGTCTCTGGAGCGGCACTCCACTGCTGCTCTGGATTCAAGCTATTAAGGGAATTGATGACTCTTACATGGGACAACCAAGGGAGAAATTATGAAAAGACTTTTGTTCATGATCGTGGCCATTGGGGCCTTTTGTTCACCTGTTCTCGCAACCGCACAAGATCAGAATGGCTGGACGGACGCCAAGTGGGGCATGACCGGGCCAGAGCTTGAGAAGGCGTTTGCCGGGAAGATCAAACCTAATGCGGAAGGCGGGTATGAGATTGATTCCTATGCGATAGATCGATTGACATTCGGTGTCAACTTCTACATGGGCGGGGCGGGTTTGAAGAAAGTCCGACTTATGAGCCAGAAATCTAACCTCCCGTTGGATGATGATTACAGGAAACTTGCCGGGCTGCTTGAACAGAAATATGGGCCAGCTATCGCCAAGGACATCCCGGATAAGTTCCCTGCCAAATCTGAAGTATTCAATACTTCATGGGGCCTGCCAGCAACCAAGATTACCTTGGGCTATCTCCGTGCATACGTGGCTCCGACCATTGGGCTCTATTCAATCACAATCTCTTACGAGGCTCAGGGTTCATCCACAAAGGACAAACTATGATCAACTACCCACGGCCCGGAGCCCACAGATGCCCAAGTCATGAAGTCAACCCTCCTCAGGGAAGGCTTTGACGAAAACTGGCATGAGCATTTGCTTTTGAGGATCTTGCGAAGTGAGGCCGTTGACGGCATTTACCGGGGCTCCATAAAAACCCGAGCCAAAAAAAAGCCTCCTTACAAGAAATATGCCCACATAGTGCCGGTACCGGGAGCAATTGCTTCCGGTATCCTTCACAGGTCGGGTCGGTGGAATTTTATCAAACCCGGATTCAATGCAGACAAGCCCCTCACAACCCTTCCGAGGAACAATCCTCCGCTATCCCAAATTCCTTAGATGAAGGCTTCACAGACCAAATCATGACTTACCGCTGTGAGCTTCCAACTCACAGTTGTTTCAAGCTGGACATGCTGCCGTTGAGTGAATCTTTCGCTCGATCCAAGAATTCTGCCCTACAAAAATATTTTGATTTTTCCGCTTGACACCCTCAAAAATAATGTGTAGATATCGGGCTATAGCACAGCGTTTTGCTGTACGATTGATCCGGCCGATAAATGGAGGTGGACAGTGGCAAGAAAAGCAAAACCGCACAAGCCGCTTAACATTCGTCTCTCTGATCTCGTTTCGAGCAAGCTAGCAATCTTGGCCGAGGTCAATGGCACCACAAAGACTCAAATTGTAGAGGAGGCCATAAGCCTGGTCTATGATGAAACCTTTGTCTTGGTACAGGAACATATCCAAAGGGAGGCCCCTGACAGAGCCTACCCGCCTCATTCCAGGTTTGGCTACGAGGGGCCTGTCCAGGAGAGGGCCAGAAAGGCTGAGGGTCACAGGCAGACCGAAGAACCAAAAGAGTTCGAGGCGACCATGGCTCAAATGATTCAGGAATTCGAAGTCGTAGCGACCGAAAAAATGAAGGAGGTGATAGAGAAATACAAGGGGCAGTTGGAGGTCGAGGGATCGCGGGAAATTGAGACCAAAGGAGAACCCATAGGCCAAGGGCCAGAAAAGAAGCCGCCGAAGAAGACTTTTCTTGAGGAAATTGCCGGAAATGCGCCCTGGAGGATTTCGGCTAAGGAAGACAAGGACAAAAACGAATAACCCAAGCTGGAGAAAATCATGAGCTTTCGAAGGACTTTATTAAGAAGAGTTGGAACCCTTGGACGATCAGTTGCAGAGGTTACGAATGGGAACAGACTTTGGCATTACACGGCCTATGACAGATTGGGGAGTATCCTGGTTGACGATCACATCCGGACTGCAAGTTTGTACACGGAACCGGGCGAGCGCAAAGCAGCATGGGTTTCGACGAATCCGAAGTGGGAGGAAACCGCCAATAAGGCGCTTAGGGGAAGGGATGGCAAGCAAACTGAGCCGCTTTCAAAGGATGAGCTATTTAGGGCTGGCATTATTCCAATGCGGATTGAAATCAACCCCAAAGCCGTTCGCTTTTTCGATTGGGATGGATTTGTAAAGAAATCGGGGATTTCCGAGCACCATGCAGAGGGACTGGAGGCAAGCGGGAGGAGAATGGGCGGGAATCCTAGCGAGTGGTATGCCTCTTTTGCCCCCATCCGAGTGGCAGCTTTCCTGGAAATAGAGATATGGAATGGAAAGAAGTGGTTGAGCACGAGAAGCCATGAGGCGCAGACTTTCCTGTATAGCCTGGCAGCGTAGACTCTGTGATATTTCTATGATCTTGAGGCTGACTGGTTACGAGGCAGGTCTTACAGGCGAGGAAATGCTCCATGGGGATTTGTGAGCGGGTATCAAACCAAAGGGGGGAGTAAATGGGCGTTTATAAAAGAGAAGAGATTCGCGGGATTTTCGGGAGGGACGGAGAAGTCATTTGCTCTGAATGCATGACTACAGAAGAATGGAGAGAAATGACGGAGCAAGAAATCATCATGGAAGATGAAGGTCAAATCTATTTCTGTGATCGATGCGAGCCGAGCAAGCAGCTCTACTAATAGCGGAACGATCCTGCATCGAAGACGCCGGGGTATCCAATTCCCCGGCTCTTTTTTGGCTATGGGCTGGCGGTTGGCAATTTGGGATGGAAGATCAGGCTCAGGAAGACAGCGGGTTGATAAAGAGATCACCTTCAGAGGTGTTTCCAATTCGCGCTCATTGAAAAAAGAATAAGGGGTGAGGGCTCTTCGTGGCGGAAAGCTTCTCACTCAAAAGTTGTTGAGACGCTTCAACCGGATGTTGGCGGACAAACCATCTGGCGACAGGGTGTCGTTTGCCCGAAGACTTCAACACGGAAGGAGTATGAGCATATAGATTACCTCGCACAGTTTGCCTCTTAAGCGCTCCAGGTAATTGACGAGACAGACGGGGTGATCTTCGACGTGAGCGCCGNNTTTAAGCCCAGGGAAGTATAGAGCGAGCCGAATGGTTTTGATTCACTGTCCAGCGCGCAGGCTCTCAGTCTGGGCTTGGATTCTTTCTCAACTTAAGGAGTGCTGTGATGGCAAGCACGGGTTTTGGGACAAGTGGAAGTCTAAACATGGATTTTGAGGCAGAAAGCCTTGCGCTTGATACCTCGACGCAGGCCAACAAAGAAGTTTGCGAGAACACGGGATGCAATGAAATCGTCACAGAAGAGGCAGACGACACTGGCTCGACCCCAGAAGAGACTCGATCCGAGGGTGCCGGATTCTTCCCTCTAACGGCCAAGGGGCTTATTGAGTTGCAGGAGCACGAGGTCGCCGGACTCTTCCCTCTCATGGTCGGCGAGGATTTTGAGGCGCTGAAAGCAGGGATTAAGGAGAGGGGAATTCTGGAATCAATCTGGCTGGATAAGGATGGACGGATCATCGACGGTAGGAATCGTTATCGGGCTTATTTGGAACTCGCGAATCCCAAAATCCACCTGCCGATGCGAACCTTCCTTGGTGATGACAATGACCTTCCTAACCATGTGGTCGAGCTGAATAAGAACCGAAGGCATCTTAGCAAGGCGCAGTATTTAGTGGCCGCAGTGGAAGTGAAACGGCTGATCTCCAAAGGCGCAAAGGAGAGGCAATTGGCAAATTTGAAGCGGAATCGCAATGCCGAGCCGGTCAATTTACCGGCTCGGGAGATTGGTGATTCCCGCGATCAGGCGGCCAAGATGTTCCCCGGCATAAGTGCAAGCATGATTGATCGCGCCGAGAAGGTTATCCAGAAAGGCTCGCCCGAATTGGTCAAAGCTTGGAAAGAAGGCAAGCTTGCAGCATCTGCGGCCTGTAAGCTGCTTGCCCTCCCTAATGGTGAGCAGACAAGGATTGCCCTGCTGGACAAGAAGGAAATAGCCAAGGAGATGAGGGCGGTCGGAGAAACAAGTCGTGTCGAAAAAATTGAAGCTCTCAGTGTAAGCAAAGAGCACGAGAATGTTGCCGAGCCGCAAGAGATTTCAGAGGCCAAGAAGGATCGCGATGAATCCTCACTGATGCAAGAAATGATAGTTGAAGCCTTGAAAATCCTAAAGGAGTTCGGAAAGCATGGATATATCAACGGGCTGTGGATTGTGCGAGACGTGGCAGCCGATATAATACAGGCGATTGATCCTGATGATGAGGCCAAAAGTACATTCGTAGATAAGAGTGTTGACTATGACGTCTAGACTGGGGACATCATAAGTGCGGAGACCATATGAACATTGATGATTTTTTGCGGCAGAGCCTTCGGCCTCTCCAGAGGGGTACTGGAGATTCGATCATCCGCCCGGAGAGGCTGATGGCTTTCTGGATCGTGTAGCCAAGGGCCAAAAGAGATAAGGAGATCGGATGCGTTTCCACGATGCGAAGCATGCACTGACGTTCTACAAAGAGGGGGCCGGTGAAATTGAGCCCCCTAGTATACTGGAAAGCGATAATCTGAAATCGTTCTTGTTGCCTGTTGGAAATAGAAAAGGGAGAGAGGCCATATTCCGCAGACTTGGAAATGTTGAAACTTGGCTTTCCCGGTTGGCGTGGCTCACAGGTAATGACCGAGTATTTCAAGCATCCGATAGGATTGACACACAAGATGCCGCAGAAACGTTCTTTGACCTTCATCGCATGATAGGGGCGTTGGATAAATTCGACCGCAAGGTGCTCATGACTTGGGTCGATGAAGGGAAGGAAGCTGCGTTAAAGATCATCCAATCAGAGCACCCCAGGGCCAGGAGCAAGGGACGGATCGGAAACAGTAGGGCAGATGAGATTTTTGTGAAGACCAAGAAGGCATTTGAATGGGCGTTGCATGGGGATGACTACCTCGAAGACTCCAGGGAATATGCCTTAAGAAAATTGAACGAGCTTGGAGAAGATCCAGAGATTAGGACAGGGATCGATAAGTCAGCATTGAACCTCCCTCGACGCCTCGACAAGGCCATGCTGCTTGCCGTTTCGAGGCAGGCCGCAGAGAACTTCAGATTATGGCTTGGCCGCCTCAACCGTGCAGCCTTCTTTGATACAGATGGAAGACTGGGGGCATGTGAAATTTGTTCTGATTGTAATGGAACCGGATGGGGTCTGACCAGCAACGGCACATTGACCGGGATCGCATGCACCAGATGTGACGGAACTGGCAGCATCCAGGGAGAGGCCAGAGCAGAGAAAAATAATCCGCGAATTGAAAAAACTTTAGTGTCTTAGCGGAAAATCTGCTCCCGAACGACACTTACTTATAGAGCATGTTACTTTCGGCGCATTCCGCGCTCAAAGCTTCAGACCAGGAGCCCTCACCTAGGTCTGAAGCTTTTTTTTGGCCAAATACTATAAACATTTATTGAAAATTGTTTAACAACGAAAGGAGACTGATTCCTATGGCGAGTGTAGTTCGTGCTTTTAGTCTTGATAAAACCGTCGAAGAACAGCTCGGCAAAGTGGCTGGAAGCTTGTTGGTCAGCCGATCCAAACTTGTGAATGAAATGCTCAAGGCGATGTTGCCGAGTTTACAGACGGAAAACAGCGTGTTTGACGTCTTGTTTTACCAGGCGCGCACCCATGAAGCATTGTCCGGCACGCGACAAAACGACCTTGAACGTAAGGGCCGTGAAAAGGACGGAAAGGGGCTTGAAGCTACAGATGGCAACACCCCTAAGTAATATTCGAGACCATTGTCTTTGGTGCTGCTCCGGTCAACCGGGCGAAGTTCGAGAGTGCAGATCAACCAAATGCCCCTTATGGCCATTTCGGTTCGGTAAGACGCCCGAAAAAGGCGGCTCACGAGTGAAGGCGATAAGGCGGCGGTGTCTGGATTGCGTCGGCGGCACACCGTCCGAAGTCCGGGGATGCGAATCGACTGATTGCAGCCTGCATCAGTGCCGACTTGGCACCAACCCAAATCGGGCAGGGACAGGGCGAAAAATACGTCCGATTAGCGAAAAAACGGCCACTCACGGGCCGATTTCAACACGATCAGGACATGGGGCATATCTAAGCACCCCTTTTTAGGAAAGGAAGAGTTGTGAAGTATTTCATAGCACAGAACAAGCGACATTTAGAGTTTTGTTTGGGGTCTCTGGACGCCCTGATTTTGTCGTTCACGCGTATTGAATCTGTCAATGCAAGCAAACCCAGTACAGAGTTGGGCAGACTTAGAACTGCTACATTCAAAGAAATAGACTCTATGTTGGCTTTGCTCTCTCGGATCGTGGCCTCCAAGCTAACAGATGATGAGGATCGCAAGATGGTTCAAGCATTCTCCCGAAAACATCCACTTTGCCTGAAGCGTTTGCAAACGATGAGGGAGGAATGGCAATGAACAGCGGCAAAGGTAAGCGGCTTTCGCCCGCTATATGGAACCAGATCAGAAAAAGACATTTAGAGGGGGAAAAGGCAAAAGACCTCGCAACTGAGTACGATGTCGCCCCGGAAACGATTAGCAGGCGTGCGACAAAACATAACTGGAAGAGGCCTGAGCAGTTGAAAGTCGAGGCCATTAAGGAGGTAGAGGAGGAGATAAAGGAAGATTATAAGGCCCTCGCGCGAAAGGCCAATCATGAACAGTTCCAAGTTTACCGGTCTGCAAGAAATGTTGGCGTGAATTTGTTGAAAGAATTGTCGGAAGGCCGCCTGCCTGGCCAATCTGTGTATCAGTATCGGATAATTATGGAGGGCTTAAGAATTAGCCATGATGGTATTCGGGAGTCTCTACGCATCGACGACCTGAACTGTCCGTTCGTGGGCGATGAGGAACAGGATATGGGAGCCGTTGAGAGGCTCACACAATTGTTGACGCCAATATCGAGGGAAGAGGCCGCAAAGATGTTCCCGGATTTTAACTTCAACGATGAAGAACCGGACAATCAATCGGAAGAGTCAACAGCTATCAATTAGCGTCGGCATGTACGCGCACTATCAATCTGAAGGAGAAATCAGCGGCCCAATGCAGACACGCCGCTGAACCTCTCTCTCGGCGAGAGCCGTTCACAAATCCTATTTCCGAGGGCCATGGACGTAAAACCCATGGCCCTCTTCTTTGAGGTACAGGTGCGGAATGTACGATTTGAACTTCAGCAGGCCCTTCAATCCACATAAGTGGAGCGACGAGGCCCCAGTCAACCATATAACGGCATATCTTCTTGATGAGCTTAGTCAGCACATCAGGAGAAATGCCAATCAGAAACGCGTCGAATACCAGGATACACTCAAAAAAGTGATCCTGGACTTGTTCATTGCCCATGGCCAGCATCACGAACTGTTTTTGGCATACAGCAGGGACAGGCGCAATTACGTCAGAATTCGAGGGTACGGACAGTATGTCAGTTACCACAAAATGATCGAGGTTGTAGATGCCCTGTTAGCTCTTGGCTACATCTTCAACCAGCCCGGTTACTACAAGCATGATCGCGGTGAGGGCATGCGCTCGCGCATGATTGGCCGCCCAAAACTGATTGATCTCATGAATCATGGCGGCGTAAAGAAGGAGATGATCCGGAGCAGGCCCGATGAGATCGTCCTGAGAGCCGCAGATGATCGCTCTTCTCTCGTTGGTTACCGAGAGACGGTCAAAACCAGTAAGTGGAAGAATAATGTCGCCAAGATAAGCGCGAAGATCGGGCAAACGAGTGTTCGCCTTTCACTTTCAGATGCGGAACGCATGGCATTGATTGCCCGCAAAGGTATGATGCCCGACTGCACCAATACAAGCTTATATCGGGTTTTTAATAACGGTCGGTTCGACCATGGGGGCCGGTTCTACGGTTACTACGTTCAGGGTCTCCCCAAAGAGTTCAGGAAGCGCCTGACCATAGATGGCGAGCCGACAACGGAACTCGACTATTCGGGACTGCACATCAATTTCTTGTACCTGCGGGAGGGTTTGAGACTGCCGGAAGGCGATGTCTATGATGTCGGCGGTCTGGATCACAGCCTGAGGGAGCTACTGAAGAAAGTTCTGATTATCACCTTGAATGCCAAAAACGAGCGGTCAGCTATCAGGGCCATTCGAAATGAGGATGTTGCAAAAGGGTACAGCTTCCAGGACATCAGAGAGATCATGGGCATGTTCGGCGCAAAGCATGAGCCGATACGAAAATATTTCAACTCTGGGATCGGGATTGAACTTCAGTTCGTTGATTCAGGTATAGCCGAAAACATTATGCTGGGATTGGCCAAAAATGGAATCGCCTGTCTGCCCATTCATGACAGTTTCATCGTCAAAGCCAGATACGAAAGTGAACTCCGAGACGCGATGAACCAGGCCATGATGAGCCGTTTCGGCGCTATTATCCCAATAGATAAGAGATTCTAACATTTACTGCTTTATAGCAACCATCTCAGCTACTTAATCAAAAATAAGCTGAGTAATGGGATCTCCCCCTTTTTTGTATTCTCTTTAAGGACTTTGGAAAGACAGGATCATAGGAACCCTTCAGGTCTCTTTGAGCTTATTAAGATTATCAGTCAAGACGGTAAGATCTAATAATCAGCCAAAAATCGACGCGCCGCACACACACACGTCATCCCGGAAATCAAAAGACAAACTCGGAACTACGGTCAAACTACCTGGGACTTACTGGAAAACAACGGAGCCAACGGGAACGAGGGCTGGTCGCCTTTAATTGCGACCAGCTGACCGGCAAATTCGAACGCCTGCTTTGTAGCCGGGCGTTCTTTGTTCCTGCCATCCATCCAGGAGTAATCATGACTTCAAGTGCCGCCAGCAATGTGGTTCCTGAATATATGAGTCTGAAAACATTGGCAATTTACGCCGAAGTTACCACTCGCACCTTGCAAAATTGGAAAATGCTTGGTATGCCTTATATCAAAGTGCGCGGTTCTGTAAGGGTTAGACGACATGATTTCGATAATTGGCTTTCCAGCTTCACGGCAACAGAGAACACCCCGCCAGCAAATCAAATTGACGATATTTGGCGGGATGTGGTTGCGGAGGTCAAGAATGGCTGATTATCCAGTTACCCAGGGAACGCACGGCCCCATTTACCATATCTGCCCAGGTTTGAGGGTCAACCTTAATGACGATGGAAATTGGGAGCTTATGCTGAGAACAACCGACAAACGCAAACGGTCATCGTTTGGGAAAGGAGAAGAGGCTTTCAAGAAGGCCATCAAGGCCGGTGAGCTACTCGCCCTGAAGCTGGGGTTGCTCCAGGTTGAGCACGACAAAGAAAGGCTGCTGTCTGAAGTAGCCGCCGAATGGTTGAACCTAAATCGTCAGCGATGGTCAGGAACAACCCACGAGCGATACTCTCAGGTTGTCAGGGACTACATCAACCCGAAACTTGGTTTTCTGCCACTGTCCAGGATCAATAGGGCAAAGGTGCGGGAGGCCTTGACCGAGACCGCGAAGATCAGGGCCGCAAAGTCGGTCGAATTGGTGCATGCTACGTTGAGCGGCATATTCAACGAGGCCATTGATCTGGGTTACACTAATGAGAACCCGTCAGCGGGCCTGCTCAAGAAGATTTTGCCGCCAAAGCGGAAGAGGAACCTGACCAAGCCTGACCCGTTCTCGCTGAAAGACCGCGACCTGATGCTTGAAGCCGCATACAAGCACCTTCCAGGCAGCTATCCGTTGATCCTGGAGACAATCGCCTTCACTGGTATGCGATTGGGTGAATGCCTGGCAATGCGCCGTGAGCACCTTGATCTCACAAATAACCAATACTTTATTTGTGAGTCGATCAGGCGGGACGTTATCGGGTCGCCCAAGACTGGCGACCGGCTAATTGACCTGCCCGAATATCTGACCAAGAAGCTCGGCGCGCACATTACCAGGATGCGCGAAGAGGCTCTTGCGGGGGCCGCGTTTACGGACTTCCTGTTTCCAGGCATTCAACAGAATGCGGTTCGCCTAATGCTAAAGCGGGCCTGCTATGCAGCGAAGCTCAGGAGCCGCAGCCCGCATGATCTCAGGCATACTTATGCCAGCTCACTTCTGATGGCGCATTACAGCCCCGTGTACGTCCAGAAGCAGCTTGGGCATCACTCGATTTCGATGACCTGTGATGTGTACGGACATTGGATACCGGGCGAAGGGAAGAAGAACCTTGACGAGACCCTTGCGGGACAGCCTGTGTCCCGGCGTCCCGCCCTTGAGGTTGTAGACAAAAAAATCCCGCTTGTAGCAGCAAGCGGGACAAAAAGCGGGACAATTTACTGATTTAGTCGTATTTATTTAGTAAAATCAATAACCTATGCCGAAGGCCGGACTCGAACCGGCACGAGTCTCCCCACCACCCCCTCAAGATGGCGTGTCTACCAAGTTCCACCACTTCGGCAGTAATGGCTATTATAGAGAACCGGCACGGCCTTGGCAACCTCGTTGTTGAAAACTCCGGATTTTTTGTGCCCGTCCACCGCAAAGGCGCTGAAAGAAAGGGATCCACCTCAACAACTCATGTCCCGTTGGGACACCCGCAAGGTTCTTCCTTTATTTTTAATCCCCGGATCGAGTCCTGGGCAGGCTCTTTAAATCCTGTAAATCCTGTCTAAGTCTGCCGGTCTGTTCCCATGCCGGCGCTGTTCTACGATGCCCCGCATTCTGTTTGGTTGCCATTCTCATATATTAGTTCTATATTTTATTTGGCGTATAATAATGATACGGATGGAGGACAGAGGGTCCGGATGTCGAATTTGGATTATTATAAAACACTGAGCATTTCGCCGGAGGCTTCGGCCGAAGATATCAAGAAGGCGTACCGTAAACTGGCCTTGGAGACTCATCCGGACAGAAACCCGGGAGATGTCCGGTCTGAAGAGCGTTTCAAGAAGATCAACGAAGCATACGGTGTTCTTTCCGATCCGGGGAAGCGGGCTCAGTATGACCAGTACCGGAGCCTTGGATATCAGCCCGGAACGGCCCGGCGACCGGGGTTCGGCTATTCGCAGGATGAAATATTAAGGGATTTTTTTTCGAGCGGAAATGCCCGGGACGTCTTTCAGGAAATGGAAAAAGAGTTTGCGAGAATGGGGATGAGGTTTGATTCCACATTTATCAACAACCTTTTTTTCGGCGGAAGAAACATTTTTTTTCAGGGTTTTGTTTTTGGTCCTGGAAGGATTCGGGTGGTCCGCTACGGCAAGCCTTTCCCGCAACCGCAGCGTGCCGATCGGCAGGAACCTGATCCCCTTGAAGCTTTAAAACCAGGCACTCTGCTGCAATCGGGATTTTCTTTGCTTGGAAAGGCAGGAAAGAAGGCCGGGGGATATCTTTTGAAGAAGGTCTTCGGCATCACGCCTGATTTAAATTCAGAAATACGGGAAGGAAGACATCTCGAGCATGACTTGACATACAATCTTCGGATTTCTCGGGAACAGGCCCAGTTTGGCGATACCGTGCAAGTCAATATGCCCCATTATGGAAACGGGAGACTGATTTCGGTGCGAATCCCACGGGGGGTAACAACGGGGACCAGGCTGCGGCTCAAAGACATGGGGAAACTTCTTCCCGGCACTCAACAGCGCAGGGGTGACGTGTACATTGTTTTGCAAGTAGCCTGATTTGTTGCAAGCGTTCACCGATTGACAACCAGCGCAATTATGCGATTCGTTCGCGGAGCAACGGTTGATCTTGCTTCTGTTGATGCCCCGCTAAAGGCGGGGATTTTTTTTGGTCAAACGATTTGAATCACTTTTTTTGAAAAATTGGGTTTGACCTTCTCCTTAGGTGCAAGGTTTATCTTGTCTCTGAAAGGACGGAATATGATCCAGATCGGGAAATTGGGAAAGAAGGCCGGAGTCAGCACTCGTGCCGTTCGATATTATGACCGCATTGGTTTGTTGGGGACCACCGAACGAAGTCCATCGGGCTACAGGTTGTACGGAGAGGAAGCTGTTGCGTTCCTGGAATTTGTCAAAAAGGCTCAGAGGGTCGGCTTTACGCTTGAGGAAATCAAAACGATTCGGAAGATCAGGATTTCAGGAAAGAAACCGTGCGGGTACGTGAAGGAACGCGCTCAGAAGAAGGTGGAGCAAATTGAACAAAAAATCAGAGAGCTTGAAGACCTTCGCAAGCTACTGGTGGATATTCAAAAAGAGGCGGAAACTGAGGGACCGCTAGAGGATCTGAGCCAGTCTATATGCCCCCTGATTGAGGGGATCAGTACCAGCAACGGGCGGGACGATTCCCGCTCCTCGCTTCTTGCTTCATGCTACGAGGTACATGACTATGGAACGAAGACGGAAAGTTGAGGTGTTCACGGCTGGTTGCCCTGTCTGTCAGGGAGTGGTGGACATGGTGAAAGAGCTTGCATGTCCACACTGCGAATTGATTTTTTATAACCTGAATAACAATGAAGGAGTGGAACAGGCAAAATCCTACGGTGTTGCGGCTGTTCCATCGGTAGCGATCAATGGTGCTTTGCTTGAATGCTGCAAGCATAAACCGATTACCAGGGAAGATTTACAAGCTGCGGGATTGGGCAAATCGCTCTAACCGAAACTGGGGGGAAAGCATGAAAACTTTAAAAATCAAGGGCATGTCTTGCCAGCACTGCGTGAAGTCAGTGAAGAAGGCCCTGGAGGAAATCGAGGGAATTTCCAACGTGGCCGTAGACCTTCAAACCGGGGAAGCCACTTTCGAAGAAACCCGTCCGGTGGACGGTAGTATTATTCGGGAGAAGATCCAGAAAGCCGGCTATGAGCTTGGCTAAAAGAACTGTCCTTGTTGAAGGAATGAGTTGTGCGGCATGCGTAAGGAGGGTTGAAGAAGGTTTAAAGTCTCTTGCCGGGGTTGCGAACGCCTCCGTAAATTTCGCAACCTCAAAGGCAGTGGTCGAATATGACGCGGAGACCCTGGATGAGGGAGCGATTCGGAGCAGGATAGAAGAACTCGGCTATGGCGCGCAACTGGAGGCCCAGAAAGAAAAGGGCCGAAGGAAGACCGCCGTTGTCGTTGGAGGCATGACCTGCGCCGCCTGTGTCAGGAGAGTGGAAAACGCTCTCAATTCGGTTCCCGGTGTTGAGAATGCGTCTGTAAATCTTGCCACATCGAGGGCTGCCATAGACTATTCTCCCCGGCTTGCGGACTGGTCGGCCGTAAGGGGAGCAATCGAACAGGCCGGATATGAGTACCTCGGCGTTTATCAGGAGGAGGCGGACGATCCTGCCGAGGCGGCACGGCTCAAAGAGATTGCGGGTTTGAAACGCAAAGTGACGGCGGGGGCAGTGCTCAGCGTACTGATAATGGCCGGCACGATGCAGCATTCTATTCCGGTTCTGCATGACGTTCCCCGCCAGGTAATACGCTATATTCTGATGGTTCTTACCGCGCCGGCTGTTTTCTGGGTAGGGGACCGATTTCTAAAGGGCGCCCTGAAAGCTATCCGCCAGAAGACGGCGGACATGAACACCCTGGTCGCCGTGGGGTCTTTATCCTCTTATATTTATTCTGCTCTTGCGACCGTTTTTAATCATTTCTTCTCGATTTCCGGCGGTGAGCCACCCGTTTATTTTGACGGTGCGGCCATGATCGTAACGCTTGTCCTTGTGGGGAGGCTCCTTGAACTCAAAGCAAGGGGAAGGACCTCCGATGCGATAAAGAAGTTGATGAAGCTCACTCCCAAAACGGCGCGCGTAATCCGCGAGGGGGCCGAGATGGACATCCCCGTCGAGGAAGTGCTCCAGGGCGACCTCATAATGGTTCGGCCGGGTGATAGAATACCAACCGACGGGACTGTCGTTTCGGGAGAATCTTCCGTAAATGAGTCCATGCTCACAGGTGAGAGCATGCCCGTTTACAAAAAGCCCGACCACGATGTGTTTGCGGGAACCATCAACCAGAGCGGAAGTTTCGTTTTCAAAGCCACCAGGGTAGGGGCTGAAACCGCCCTTGCACGGATCATACGCCTTGTTGAAGAGGCCCAGGGATCCAAGGCCCCAATACAGAATTTCGCCGACAGAGTGGCTTCCATTTTTGTCCCGGCCGTTATCACTATCGCTGTCTTTACTTTCATCATCTGGTATTTCGCGGCGCCGGGGCACATTCTTAGCCGCGCCATCCTCAATTTCGTCTCCGTGCTGATAATCTCATGCCCGTGCGCAATGGGGCTGGCCACTCCGACTGCGGTGATGGTAGGCACAGGTCTGGGGGCGGAAAACGGGATACTTATCAAGGGCGGCGAAAGCCTGGAGCGCGCACATCACCTTGACACGATAGTGTTCGACAAGACCGGCACCATAACGAGGGGAGAACCTGAAGTAACCGGTATTGCAGCGGCGCACGGATTTTCGGAGTCCGAGCTCTTGAGCATGGCCGCCTCAGTCGAAAGCTTGTCCGAACATCCCCTTGCCAGGGCGATTACGAAGGCGGCGCTCGATAGAGAAGTCGGGCGGGAGAGTATTTCCAGAAACGTCCTCGATTTCAAATCGGTTTCCGGGTTAGGTTCGAGCGCCAGGGTGGGTGAGAGCCGTATTATAATCGGCAGCCGGAAATTCCTTGAATCCGAGGGTATAAACACCGGTCCGATGGATCAAAGCGCAGCTTTGCTGGAGCAATCCGGAAATACATGTGTATTTGTGGCAAAAGATGGACAAGCTGCCGGGATAATCGCTCTTGCCGATACAATCAGGCCGTCGGCGCCCCGGGCCGTTTCCATCCTGAAGGAAATGGGCCTCGAGGTTGTAATGCTCACCGGCGACCGGCGTCAGACCGCGGAGGCTATCGCCCGACAGGCCGGCATTGAGGTGGTGCTTTCCGAAGTGCTTCCGGGAGACAAGGCAGCCGAAATTCGCAAGCTCCAGTCGAGGGGCAGGAGCACGGCGATGGTGGGAGACGGAATAAATGACGCTCCAGCCCTGGCGGCGGCCGACGTTGGAATCGCGATCGGGGCAGGGACCGATGTTGCAATCGAGGCAAGCGACATCACTCTCATCCGGGACGATCTCCTGCTGGTGGTTTCCGCTATAGAGCTTTCTTCGCTTACCATGCGGGTCATCAAACAGAATCTTTTCTGGGCCTTCTTCTACAATTCGGTGGGTATCCCCATAGCGGCCGGAGTGCTCTATCCCTTTTTCGGCATCCTTCTAAATCCTATGTATGCGGCGGCTGCAATGGCCATGAGTTCCGTTTCGGTCGTGTCCAACGCATTGCGTCTCAGGCGAATCTGGCGGAAGCGTTCCCGGTCAATGTCGTTGACTTGAGGCAAATCTCCCGAAGATACCGCCCCCTCCGATTGCATTCTCTTGAGTGATTCTTTATATTATGCCCCTGTTTGGTTCCATAAATGACAACATCCATATTTATAAGGAGGAAAGATGGAGCGATATGTGTGTACGGTATGCGGCTATGTCTATGACCCCTCAGTAGGGGACCCGGACAATGGAATCCCTGCGGGAACCAAATTCGAGGACCTGCCGGAGGATTGGGTTTGCCCGGTCTGCGGCGCACCCAAGGAAGACTTCGAAAAAGAGAAATAGGTGGACACCTCTTTCAAAAGGGGGCAGGGGAGGGGATGTAGTGATGAGTTACGGATTCAATGCTGGAGAGGTTTTCAAGATCGCCATTCAGATCGAAAAAAATGGCACAGAGTTTTACGAAAAAAGCGTAAAAAACATAAAAGAGACGGAAATCAAAGCACTTTTTATCGATCTTGCGCTACAGGAGATCGAGCACAAAAGGAAGTTCGAATCACTCCTGGCAGGGCTTCCCCCGGCATCGACGGCGCCCACCGTATGGGACCCCGACAACGAAATTGATCAGTACATCAAGATGATGGCCGATGATCATATTTTTGTATCGAGCTCGGATGTCAAAGATCGGGTGGACCGGCTCAAAGACACCATGGACGCCCTCAAGCTGGCCATAGAATTCGAAAAGGACTCGGTGCTTTTCTTCCTTGGCCTCGAGGACGCCGTAACAGTTGAAAAGGACCGGGAACTCATAAAAAGTCTCGTAAAAGAGGAGCAGCAGCACCTGAGACGGCTTACATTAGAGTTGAGGAAAATTTCGAAAACGTGATTTGTAAAATAAGAATTCGATGAGCCGGTGCGGGCTGAAACGGCCTGAATTGGGTGAATGCCTTGCCCGGCGATGGAGTTGATGGTATGGCGGGCAAAATCAAAATCTATTCGACTCCGGGGTGCGGTGCTTGCGAGCAGGCAAAGAAATATTTGGCCGGCAAGGGACTCGATGTCACCCTGTTGGATGTTAGCAGCGACATCGAAGCGCTCCAGGAGATGCAAAAGCTCACGGGAGGCATTCGGACAGCTCCAGTGATCTCAGTTTGCGAAAAGGTGCTTGTAGGGTTTAATAAGAAGGAACTGGAGGAAGCCGCAAGCTGCCTGCACTAAAGTGAAGGCAAAAGTAAAAAGGCAAGAGGCAAGAAATACTGGCGCCACGCCGGCTCACGGGCTGAAAGCCAGCCGGCAAGCGGAACTCGTGCTTGAATTATGTAGTTATTCTCATCGCTGTTTCAGAACTGGAACGAAAAGTGGAACACGCCGGGTTATTCAATAAAGGCGATGAGTAATTTTTGAATTGTCGCCGCGCCCAACTGGTAATCGTTCCAATCCTCCTGTCTCGAAACCCAAACCACACCGGCAAATTTTGAGCTGATCCCTCTTGGTTGATAGCGGCGTGGTTTGGGCCGCTTGGCTTTGATGTTATTTGCAAAAGAGTCCGACAGCCTTGACAAGCGCATATCGATAATACATACTGATGCACATCATTGGGATGAGAGGTGCATAGAGATGCGAACCACGCTGAACATTGAAGACGAATTGGTTGAAAAAGCATCGGAATTGACGGGAATTAAGGAACAAACGACATTGGTGAAACTTGGCCTCGATGCGTTGATAGCCAGAGAAAGCGCCAGAAGGCTGGTGAAACTGGGCGGGACTGAGAAGCAATTGAAGGCCATTCCACGCAGAAGAATCACTGAGCAGTAAAGAAAAATAGGCGCGAAGTCCTTTCGCTCTTGCAACTCCTTCCTCTGGCAACCCTGGCAAAACACGAAGAAATTCTCCAATTCATAGATTTAAACCGTCTGATGGGAAAAGGCCTCGGTTACATTGACCTCCATCTCTCTGCCTCGGCCGTATTAACGAGAGTTCCTGTGTGGAGCTATGATAAAAAGCTTAATGAGGCCAACGAGGGGTTGGGCATAAGATACGATCCGGACGACTGACCACTGAATATGTGTTGCCCGCATTTTAGTTGTATACTAGAATTTTGCGGGGCCTTATTCTATTCATTAACCAGTAGCTTAAACGAGTAAGAATTTATGCTTTCAAAGGTGTTCAGGGAATACGATATACGCGGAATTGCGGGGTCCGAAATTACGGATTCGGATGTATCCACCCTTGGCAGGGCGTTCGGAACTTACATGGCCCGGCAGGGGAAAAGCCGGATCGCAGTGGGCAGGGACTGCCGTCTTACCTCGGACCGGTTCCGCGACCTCTGCCGTCTTACCTCGGACCGGTTCCGCGACCTGCTCGTGGCGGGGATGCTCCAATCCGGCATGGACGTGGTTGATATCGGGGTATGCCCGACGCCGCTCTTGTACTTCGCTATAAGGCATCTTGACCGTGATGGCGGAATCATGATTACTGCCAGCCATAATCCTTCGGAGTATAACGGTTTCAAAGTTTGCAACGGGTTCGATACCATCGCCGGGGCTGAGATTCAAAGGCTGGCCGACATCGTGCGATCCGCAGACTTTGTCACGGCAGAGGGAAGATTCGATCATTTTGACATTGTGACCCCATACCTTGATTTCGTTGCTGGAAACATTCATCTCGATGGCAAGCTCAGAGTAGGGGTTGACGCAGGCAATGGAACGGGTGGGCCTCTCGCCACGGCCATTTTAAAGAGGCTGGGCTGTGAAATTCACCCTATCTTCTGCGAAATGGACGGCACTTTCCCCAATCATGAACCGGACCCCACCATCATGGCAAACCTTAGCGACCTGCGCAACCTGGTTTTGAGCCAACGGCTCGACCTTGGCGTGGCTTTCGATGGTGACAGCGACAGGTTGGGGGTTATCGATCACCAGGGCGAGGTGATCTTTGGCGACAAGCTCATGATCATTTTCGCCAGGGAAATTTTATCCAGGCGGCCCGGTTCGGTGTTTATTTCCGAGGTGAAGTGTTCGAAGACACTTTATGAGGATATCGAGCGGCACGGTGGTGAGGCCGTCATGTGGAAGGCCGGCCATTCACTTATAAAGGCCAAGATGAAAGAGGTCGGCGCTCAACTTGCCGGAGAGATGAGCGGCCATATTTTTTTCAAGGATCGATATTTTGGTTTTGATGACGCGATATATGCGATGTGCAGACTGCTCGAGGTACTGTCCAGGACAGGAAAAAGGATACCGGAGCTTCTGGAAGGGGTGCCCGTTACGCATACGACTCCCGAGATACGGATCGATTGCCCGGATGAGATAAAGTTCGAGGTGGTCGAGAAGGCGAAGCAGGAATTCAAAGGGAAAAACCTCAATGTTATAGATATCGACGGCGCACGGATAGTCTTTCCTGATGGCTGGGGCCTTGTGCGAGCCTCAAACACGCAGCCCGTTCTCGTATTGCGCTATGAAGCGGAAACCTTGGACCGGCTCGAAGAGATACGCGATCTGATCGAATCAACGATCGAAAGAATAAAAGGCGAGTACGCAGGAAAACGAAATGAATGATGAGGATCGAAAGAAGTTCGAAGACGAGTTGCTCAACGCCAGGAAGCTCGAGGCCATAGGGGTCCTCGCGGGTGGTATCGCTCATGATTTCAACAACCTGCTATTTGTTATCATGGGCAATATCAACATGGCGCAACTCAAGATCGATGAAAACGATCAGTCGCAGAAGTATCTTGTTGAAGCCGAAAAGGCGTGCCGGCGAGCCAAGGACCTCACCCAGAAGTTCATAACGTTTTCTTCGGGCGGTGGACCAGTAATACACCGCGTGTCAATACGGGAACTCGTTTCCAATGTTGCCGGCCTGGTGTTGAGCGGTTCGATTACAAATAGTGAGATCAAGGCGCCGGAGGATCTGTGGGATGTTGAGGTAGATGAAAACCAGATGCGCCAGGTTTTCACGAGCCTGCTGGAAAACGCAAGGGAAGCAATGTCGAGGGGAGGCGTAATTTCAATCAGCGCCGAAAACGTTGAAATCAGCGAAATCGGCCCTGAAGAACAGGCGTGCCCGTATAAGGCGCCTTACGTGAAAGTGGTAATCTCGGACGAAGGCATGGGGATTCCGAAAGAAAACATGCCGAACATATTCGATCCCTATTTCTCCACTAAATATCGGGGGAGCAGGAAGGGAATGGGTTTCGGACTTGCCATCGCCCATTCTGTCATAAAGAAGCACAACGGCCGCATCAAAGTGGAGTCGATCACCGGCAAAGGGACCTCGGTTTCGGTGCTTATTCCCGCTGCTGTACAAAGGGGCTCCTCGCTCAGGATAAGCGCTCACAATTCGCCCGTGCGCACCAAACGGATACTGTTGATGGAAGACGAAGAGCTACAGCGCGACCTGATTCAGACGATGCTTGAACACCTGGGCTATGAGGTGAATACTGCCATCGAGGGCCAGGAGGCCATCGATCTATATTCGGAAGCTCTTGCGGCCGGCCGGGATTTCGATGCAGTAATTCTCGACCTGACGGTAAAGTTTGGAATGGATGGACGAGAAGCCATTCGCAAGATTCATTACCTCAATCCCAAAGTCCGGGCAATCGTATCGAGCGGACATTCAAGCGCTCAGAACGATTACACTGAATGGGGCTTTTGCGACGTTTTGAAAAAACCCTATGATCTTGAAGACCTGCGGACAGCTCTGGACCGGGTCCTGGGGCGATGACGCCCGTGAGCGTTCACGAGCGCAGAGGACATAACGCGGCCAAGGCAGCAACCAAAAGACTAAATTAGACAGGATTTACAGGATTAAAGATAAAGGAAATAGGGAAACCTGCAGTGGAGATGGAGCCTGAATACCGGGAATGGCTGATTCCTTTTGGCGTTAGCGGATACGTCACGCTTTATCACTATGATGGGCACACGGCGGTGATTCTGGCGGTACGTCATCAAAACGAAGCCGGCTATTAGCAAATGCTCGGGTAAGAAATCCCCCCGCGCCTCCCTTAAAAAAACGCGGTTTATTTACGGACAAGCCCCCAGCGGCAACTAATCCGCGTATTCCGTCAAGCTGGTCAGCCTTTCCGCCAGCGCTTTTTCGACAATTACCGGAACAAGACCGGACACATTTCCACCGGAACGCACCACGTCCTTGATAATCCTGGAACTGATGTAAATCCAGCGCATTCCCGTCATTATAAAGGCGGTTTCGATGTCGGCGTTGAGCTTGCGGTTCATTAGCGCCATCTGGAATTCGTATTCAAAATCGCTTACAGCCCGAAGGCCTCTTACTATAGTTTTGGCAGGAATCGATTGCACATATTCGACGAGCAGTCCATTGAAAAGGTCTATCTTAATGCGCTCTTTCAGGGGGTGGTCCGCCAGTGAAGTCTTTATCATCTCGAAGCGCTCTTCCATGGTAAAAAGAGACTTCTTATCGGGGTTTGCAGCAATAGCGACGATCACCTTGTCGAAGATCTTGAGGGCGCGTTCCAACAGATCGATGTGTCCGTTCGTAATAGGGTCGAATGATCCAGGATAAACCGCAATACTGCGCATCTTTGCTCCTGTCGGGTTATTGAGGTGCAGTTGATCTTGAATAGACTAAAATCAAAGTGTCGCCGTATCTTCGTTCCCGGTCCATTTGCCATATCGCCGGAACCTGCGGCGGTTTATCTCTTACGTGCTGCTCGGCGATGACCAGTGCGTCTTCGCGGGCAACAGCGGCGACAATCTGAAGGGTTTCCTCGATGTACCCTTTCCCATAAGGCGGGTCCATAAAGATGAGGTCGAACAGCTCGTTTTCCGAATTAAGGCGCCGGACTGCTGAATCGGCCGGACCGTGAATTATCCGCGATCTGTCCTGCGCGGCGCACATTTGGACATTTTCGCGTATCAGGTGCACGGCTTCGGCGCTCTTGTCCACAAAAAGGCAGAACTGCGCCCCTCGGCTGAGCGCCTCCAGGCCCATGGCCCCCGTCCCTGCAAACAGGTCCAGTACTTTCGCATCGGGGACCCTGACAGAAATTATGTTAAAGATCGCTTCCCGAACCCTGTCGATTGTCGGGCGAATTCTGTCGCCTTTCGGAGAATGGAGCCGCCGTCCTCGACAGGCGCCCGCTATGATACGCATCTTCTGCTACAGCCGGCCGCGGTTCATCAGGATCTCCGCAATTTGAATCGCATTGGTAGCAGCTCCCTTGCGGATATTGTCCGCAACCACCCACATGGCCAGGCCGTTTTCAGCTGAAGGGTCCGTTCGAATTCTGCCGACAAAGGTGTCGTCGGTGCCAGCAGCGTCCAATGGGACCGGATAGGCGGCGCATTTAGGATCGTCTATAACCTTGACCCCCGGGGCGGCTTCGAGCAGCTTTCGAGTCTGCTCCGCAGAAATTGGTTTTTCGGTTTCTATGTTTATCGATTCGGAATGGCCATAGATTACCGGAATACGCACGGTGGTCGCACAGACCTTTATTTGCGCGTCTCCAAATATTTTCCGGGTCTCGTTGGCCATTTTCATCTCTTCTTCACTAAAACCGTTTTCCAGAAAAGGGCCGATATGCGGAAAGCAGTTGAAGGCGATCTGATGCGGGTAAATCTTCGGGGCTGTTTCACGCCCGTTGATGATATCCGAAACCTGGGTGCGCAGTTCCTCGATGGCTCTTTTTCCCGTACCGGAAACCGCCTGGAAAGTGGTCACGACGATCCGCCTGATCCCAACCGCATCGTATATGGGCTTGAGGGCCACAACCATCTGGATCGTGGAGCAGTTGGGGTTGGCGATGATGCCCGAATGCGTCAAGGCGGCCTCGGGGTTTACTTCGGGGACCACCAGCGGGACCTGGGGGTCCATGCGCCACGCGTTCGAGTTGTCGATAACGACTGCGCCGGCACGGGCCGCTATCGGTGCAAATTTCTTGCTGATGCTGCCTCCAGCGGAAAAAAGGGCCAGTTGCATGCCTTCAAATGAACCTTCGACAAGCTCTTCAACAGCGATTTGACTGCCGCGAAAACCGAGTGTTTTCCCAACCGAGCGGGCCGACGCCAGCAGTTTAAGCTCGCTCACCGGAAAAGCCCTTTCCTCAAGGACTTTGACCATCAGGTTGCCAACTGCTCCAGTCGCCCCAACGACGGCTACTTTGAACCCTTTCTGCTCCATGACAAATTCCTCAATTCCTCAATTCGCGATATATTTTGCCACCAGGTCGCCAACCTCTGTTGTCGAATAACCCATGCGGCCTGCTGCAAGACTTTTCAGATCGGTTGACACCACTTTTTTTATGGCATTTTCGACAAGCACGGCCGCACTGGTCTCGCCGAGGTGTTCCAGCATCATCTGAGCCGCCGCGACCGCCGCTACGGGATTGATAATGTTGAGGCCGGTGTATTTGGGCGCGGACCCTCCGATCGGTTCGAACATGGAAACCCCCTGCGGGTTTATGTTACCCCCCGCGGCGATTCCCATCCCGCCCTGAATCATTGCGCCGAGGTCGGTGATGATATCCCCGAACATATTGTCGGTTACTATGACGTCGAACCATTCGGGGTTTTTCACCATCCACATGCAAGTGGCGTCAACATGAGCGTAGTCCGTTTGTATGTCCGGATATTCTTTGGCCACGTCGTTGAATGCGCGCTGCCAGAGGTCGAAGGCATAGGTTAGTACGTTGGTCTTGCCGCAAAGGGTAAGCTTTTTTCGGTAATTTCGTTTTCGGCAGTAGTCGAAGGCGAACCGTATACAGCGCTCCGCTCCAAGCCGGGTGTTGATGGATTCCTGGACGGCTACCTCGTGCGGGGTGCCCCTGCGCAGAAACCCACCCGCACCGCAGTAAAGGCCCTCGGTATTTTCCCTGACAACAACGAAGTTTATGTCATCGGGTCCCTTGTCATTCAGGGGCGTTTCCACTCCGGGGTAAAGTATGACGGGCCTGAGATTGACATACTGGTCAAGTTTGAAGCGCAACTCCAATAAGAGGCCCTTTTCCAGTATCCCCGGTTTTACATCCGGGTGCCCTATAGCCCCAAGGAGTATGGCGTCAAACTTGCCAAGATCCTCTAGTACCCCCGGGGGCAAAATCTCCCCGGTCCGAAGGTAGCGTTCGCCCCCAAGATCGAAGTGAACCTGCTCAGTCGAAAATCCGGTTTTTTGCGATGCGGCGTCAAGCGCCTTGAGGGCTTCCCTCATCACTTCGGGGCCAGTCCCATCTCCTGGAATCACCGCTATGCGGTAGTTTTTACCCATTTAGCACCTGCTCTCGTTTCAGTTTGGTTTTCAAAGTCCTGTCTGCTCGCGCACGTATTCGATAAGTCCGCCGGCCTTGATCAGCTTTTGCATGAAAGGCGCAATGGCCTGTGCCCGGTATGTTTCCTTCCGGGTAATGTTTTGGATAACGCCGGAATCGAGGTCAATTTCCAACTCATCCCCTGTTTGGATGCGGTCGGCGCCCTCGGGGCACTCAAGGATCGGCAAACCCATATTGAATGAGTTGCGATAGAAGATTCTGGCAAAGCTCTGCGCCACAACGCAACTGATCCCGGCGCCCTTTATGGCTATAGGGGCGTGTTCTCTCGAAGATCCGCAGCCGAAGTTTTTGCCGGCCGCGATTATATCTCCCGGTCTGACCCTGGAGGCAAATTCCGGGTCAATATCTTCCATGCAATGGGCTGCAAGCTCCTTTGCATCAGTTGTGTTAAGGTAGCGCGCCGCAATGATGGCATCGGTATCGACGTCATTTGCAAACTTCCATGTTTTTCCCTTGATTTTCATCAGCTCAACACCTCTTCAGGATGCGCAATACGTCCGAGGATGGCAGAAGCGGCGGCAACTGCAGGATTACTCAGATAGACCTTGCTATCCACATGTCCCATTCGGCCGACGAAATTGCGGTTTGTTGTCGCAACAGCCGTTTCGCCCGGTGCAAGAATCCCCATGTGCCCGCCGAGACAGGGACCACAGGTCGGAGTGCTTACGGCAGCCTCGGCCTCTATAAAGATTTCGAGAAGACCTTCTTCCATCGCTTCCAGGTATATCCGCTGAGTGGCGGGAATTACTATGCAGCGAACCCCCCGCGCCACCTTTCTGCCCTTCATCACCTGCGCGGCGAGCCGCAGGTCCTCGAGCCGACCGTTTGTGCACGATCCTATGACGACCTGGTCTATGGGGGTCTTCGGTATTTCGGTGACCTGCTTGACATTCTGAGGCGAATGAGGCATGGCCACTACGGGTTCGAGATCCGAGAGGTCCCACTCGTAGACGGCCTCATAGGAGGCGTCCGGATCACTGCTGTAGAACTTGTAGGGCCGTTTTGCCCGGGCGCTGACATACTCTTGCGTGATTGAATCAGGCGTTATGATTCCGACCTTGGCCCCCGCTTCGATAGCCATATTGCACATCGAAAACCGATCTGTCATGGAAAGCGATTCGATCAACTCGCCGGTGAACTCCATTGCGCGGTACCGGGCCCCGTCCACGCCTATCTTACCTATAGTGTAGAGGATCATGTCTTTTCCGCCAACCCAGGGCCGGAGTTTTCCTTTGAAGATGAATTTCATGGACTGCGGCACCTTGAACCAGAGTCGGCCGGTTATCATGGCCGCCGCCAGATCGGTGCTTCCTACCCCTGTTGCGAAGGCGCCAAGCGCGCCATAGGTGCAGGTGTGGCTGTCGGCCCCTATTGCGACATCTCCGGGCAGAACGAGTCCCTGTTCGGGCAAAAGGGCGTGTTCGACCCCCATGCGGCCCACTTCGAAATAGTAGGGGAGGTCGAACTCTTTTGCAAAGTCGGCCAACATACGGGCCTGGATGGCCGAGGCGATATCCTTGTTCGGGACGAAGTGGTCGGGAACCAGGCTGATGCGCTCTCGGTCGAATACTTTTTTGGCTCCGGCTCGTCTGAAGGCTTCGATTGCGAGCGGCGCGGTTATATCGTTTCCATGCGCGAAATCGATTCTTACTTCCACGAGCTCATCCGGCGAAACCTCGGGCTTGCCGGCGTGATCGGCCAAAATCTTTTCACTGATTGTCTTGGGCATTTAACTCCACCTTCAATTCTGATTTTCGCCCGGCTTTTCGGGCAAGGCAGGCCGCTCTTCAGCCGGGGGGCTTTCCGGCATCGGCGTTGCGGGCACTTGCGCGGCGGGCACGCCTTCGGCAAACCCTTTTTTGCCCTGGATTTTCCACGCGGCCCACCTGACGGGGCCCGAAACGGTGTAGATCCCCACCATCAAAAAGAGCATAAATTGGTGGACTGCCGCGACTACACTTACCAAAAGTATTACTCCAAACATGACGAAGGAGTCCCTCGCCCTTATGAATTCGACTTCCTTGAAACTGTTATAGGGCATGGTGCTGATCATGCAAAATCCAAGTACGGCGGTCATCGCGAGCAGGATGAACGAGATGAACGAATTGTGGACAGCAAAGTTCCAATACCTCATAAAAAGGACGGTGGTGGCTATCATGCTCGCTCCGCCCGGAATCGGCAGTCCAACGAAATACTTCTTGTCGGTCGTTTCGACCTGTACGTTGAAGCGCGCGAGCCGCAGGGCGCCGCATGCCATGAATATGAAGGCCGCGAGCCAACCGACCCGTCCGTAGGGTTTGAGGGCCATGAGGTAAATCAACAACCCCGGTCCTACTCCAAATGCTACGAGGTCGGCCAGTGAATCGTATTCCACCCCGAAGCGGCTCGTCCCCCCCGTCAGCCTGGCGATCTTTCCATCCAGGATGTCGAATATACACGAGGCCAGGATGGCGAGGGCCGCCGCCTCAAAATTGCCGTCAATTGAACTGACGATCCCGAAAAACCCGCTGAAAAGGTTTGCCGTGGTAAATAGATTGGGCCAGATATAGGTCCCCCTGTGCTTACCTTCCCTGCGCCACCTTTTCCGGCGAGAACGCCGTTTCTTTACGGGTTCAATTTGCATAAAACGGTTTCTCCCGCATAGACATGCTTGCCCTGGGATACCAGGATTTCGCTGTCTTCCGGCACATAGACGTCCATTCGGGACCCGAAACGGATCATGCCGAATCGCTCCGCTTGAACCACACGGTCTCCAATTTCGGGCCAGCAGACAATCCGGCGGGCGATAAGGCCGGCCACCTGTGTAATAACGATGTCCGCCCCTGAATCGGACTTTATCCACAGCCAGTTCTGCTCGTTTTCATCGCTAGCCTGTACAAGATTTGCGGCCATGAACCGGCCTTTCCTGTAGTAGATGCCCTCAATCGTGCCCGAGCCGGGTATCCGGTTAACATGCACATCCAGAACTGACATGAAGATACTGATCTTCGTAGCGGGTTTATCAATGAAGCGTACGGACCGGACATTACTTACGCCGATTACGCAACCATCCGCCGGAGATACGATGTCACCATCGCCCGCGATCGAGACCCGCTCCGGGTCCCGGAAAAAATGACCTATCAGCAGGGTAGCTGCGAGCAGCAGGAGTGTAACCACCGCCCAGCCAAGCACCGCCGTGACGAAGGTGGCGAACATCGCGGCCAGGATGTAGGGAATACCTTCCCTGGCGATAGGAATGTGCGCCTGTTTTTTTCTGAAATCCCTGGCCGACAATAAGTGCTCCTTTATCTTACATCTTTACAGGTTCGAGAAAAGGCATCATGGCGCGAAGCTTTGCGCCGATCTGTTCGACGAGCAGAGTCTTTTCACGGTTCCTGACAGCCTGGAACATAGGCCGTCCGGCCTGATTTTCAAGGATCCACTCGCGTGCGAACTCTCCGGACTGTATCTCCTCGAGGATCTTTTTCATTTCAGCGCGAGTTTGCTCGGTGATGATCCTCTTGCCGCGTGACAGATCGCCGTATTCGGCCGTATCGCTAATTGAGTATCTCATATAGGCGAGGCCCCCGCGGTAAATGAGATCGACGATCAGCTTGAGTTCGTGCATGCATTCGAAAAAGGCGATTTCCGGCTGGTAGCCCGCCTGAACCAGTGTATCGAACCCTGCTTTGATGAGCTCCGATACCCCGCCGCAAAGAACGGACTGCTCGCCGAAAAGATCTGTTTCGGTTTCTTCTTTGAAGGTGGTTTCGAGAACGCCGGCACGTGTGGCGCCGATTCCCGAGGCATACGCCAGGGCTGTCTCAAGGGCATGGCCGGATGCGTCCTGATGAATGGCGACAAGGGCCGGCACGCCCGCTCCGCGCACATACTCGCTTCTCACCAGATGGCCCGGCCCTTTAGGGGCGACCATGACGACGTCCACGTCTTTGGGGGGGATAATCTGGCCATAATGAATATTGAAACCGTGGGAGAACAGGAGCGTCCTGCCCGCTTTCATCGATGGCGCGATATCCTTTTGATAAAGAGCGCCCTGGGCGTGATCCGGGGTAAGAATTTGGATGACATCGCACTTCTGGGCGACTTCGTTAGCGTGAACCGGACTAAATCCGTCTTCGACCGCTTTTTCATGGCCGGGCGATCCGGGCCGGGCAGCCACTATCACCTGGAGACCCGAATCGCGAAGGTTTTGAGCCTGCGCATGTCCCTGGCTTCCGTATCCGATTATTCCGATCTTCTTGCCCCGCATAACATCCATGTTGGCGTCAGTATCGTAGAAAATTTGCATCAATTATCTCCTTGAAAAGTTTTATTTCATTTCTTGCTTCGAGCCAGGGCCGCTTTGCCGGTGCGTGCAATCTCCACTATTCCGATCTGGTCAAGAAGTTCAACCACGGCTGCAATCTTCCCTTCGGCTCCCGTAACCTCGATCGTGTAGAAATGAGGGCTTACGTCCACTACCTTTGCACGGAAGATGTCGACGATTCGAAGCACCTCGGCACGCGTCTGCTGTTCGGCCCGCACCTTGATAAGGGCCATTTCCCGGTCCACGAACTCGGCCTCCGCAAAATCGAAGACCTTTATGACATTAACGAGCTTGTTCAACTGCTTGACTATTTGCGCGAGCACCCGTTCATCGCCTGTTGTGACAAGCGTGATGCGGGTCAGTCCCTTTTCGTTTGTTTCAGCCGCTGTAACCGTTTCAATATTGTAGCCGCGGCCGCTGAAAAGTCCCACAATTCTTGCCAGAACGCCCGGAACATTCTGGACGAGGATGCCTATCGTATAGCGTTTGTCGCTTGTCACTATCATCGAAAAATTCTCCCGAAACAGTGGCCGGTTGCCGAATCTAGAGCTGCGTAAGAAGCATTTCGGTAATGCTCTTTCCGGGTGGAACTATCGGATAGACGTTTTCTTCGGCAGACACTTGAAAATCCATCAAAACAGGACCCTTGATCGAAAACGCCTTCCGCAGGACCGGTTCGACCTCCTCGGGCCTCTCAGCCCTCAGTCCCACAGCCCCATAAGCTTCCGCCAGCTTGACAAAATCGGGAGACCCCTCCAGGCATGATCCCGTGTATTGTTTGTCATAAAAAAGCTCTTGCCATTGGCGAGGCAGCCCCAGGTGGGCGTTGTTGATGATGGCTACTTTCACCGGAATATTGTTGCAGACCGCGGTGCACAGTTCCTGGATGTTCATCTGGATGCTTCCGTCCCCGGCGATATCTATCACCAGCTTGTCCGGAAAGGCAACCTGGGCGCCAATTGCCGCCGGAAAACCAAAGCCCATCGTCCCAAGGCCACCCGATGTCAACAGGGTGCGCGGCCGGTCGAATTTGAAGAACTGGGCGGTCCACATCTGGTGCTGGCCCACCTCGGTCGTTATTATGGCGTCGTTGCCTGTAATTTCATAAATTTTTTCGATTACATACTGCGGTTTTATCAGATCGCTCCCCTGGCAGTAGGTAAGCGGGTGCTCATTCTCCCACCTGGCTATCTGGTCCAGCCAGTGCACCCGGGCCTGGGCGAGCCCCTGGATCGGCTC
>OMOE01000111.1:30190-31399 GCA_900290365.1 Syntrophobacter sp. SbD1
ACAGCCAGTGCACCCGGGCCTGGGCGAGCCCCTGGATCGGCTCGTTTTCGGCGAGTTGAATGAGCTGTTGGAGCGCGTTTTTGCAGTCGCCCACGATTGGAACGTCTACTTCCACGTTTTTACTTATACTGGTCGGGTCGATGTCGACGTGGACGATCTTTGCTTTCGGGGCAAATGTGCTGATCTTCCCAGTTACTCGATCGTCAAAACGAACCCCGACGCCAAAAATAACGTCCGCATGGGATATGGCCATGTTGGCCTGGTAGGTGCCGTGCATCCCTGGCATTCCTAGCCAGAGCGGGTTGGGCCGCCTGAGTCCCAAGCTATCGAATGTGGTTGCCGGAAAGCTGCCAAGCCCCATGAGCGAGCAGGTCACCGGGGCCTGGATGAGATCGGCCAGCCTGGCCAACTCACCGGAGGATTCCGAAATAATTATGCCTCCACCGGCGAAAATTACCGGTGATTTGGCATTGCTGAGAAGCTGGTAAGCCTTCCTGACCTGGCCGGAGTGCGCCTCGATCGTCGGGCGGTAACCCGGCAAGTCCACTTTCCTGGGGTATTTGAAATCGGCATACGCCTGAACCACGTCCTTGGGCAGATCCACCAGCACAGGTCCGGGCCGGCCCGTGCGGGCCAGGTAAAAAGCTTCTTTTATTGTTACGGCCAGATCGTTTACATCACGCACCAGGTAACTGTGCTTGGTGCAGGGCCGGGTGATGCCGATAATATCCACTTCCTGAAAAGCGTCATCGCCGATTAGCGGCGTCGGCACCTGGCCGGTGAATATCACCATCGGCACCGAATCCATATTGGCGGTGGCTATACCCGTTACCGTATTCGTCGCCCCGGGACCGGAGGTTACAAGACAGACTCCCACCCGGCCCGATGCCCTTGCGTATCCGTCAGCCATGTGGGTAGCGCCCTGTTCGTGACGGACCAGAATGTGCCTTATGTCGTGCCTGGCCATTTCATGATAAATGTCCAAAACCGCGCCGCCCGGGAACCCGAATATGACGTCCACGCCCTCTTTTTTCAAACACTCGAAAAATATTTGCGAGCCCTTCATTTTCATAAGAACCCTTAATTCGCCTGTTTTTAATTCAATGCGCTTAAAATGATTGCGGCGGGCGAAAATTCGCACTTCGATAAACCGAACTTTTAAGCCCTGCCGGACAATGAAATTGAAATTCTAACAGCAAGCGATCTAAG